>DBFAHJ010000211.1:0-8253 GCA_048227095.1 Collinsella aerofaciens
CTTGACCATGCCGTAGAAGTAGTCCAGACCAGCGGTCTTGATGGTGCCCGGGGTGGTCTGCATGATGACGGGGGACTTGGTCTCCTCGGCAGCGGCCAGAACGGCCATAACAAACTCGAGGTTCTCGACGTTGAACGCGCCAACGGCGTAATGACCGGCCTGAGCGTCCTTGAGCATCTTTTCGGTGGTAACAAGTGCCATGAGCGTTTGCTCCTCTCCCTCGCCCGCATCTGGACATCGGGCGTAGTTGTTCACAAGGCGTTTTACCTTGCCTTTTTTCGCGCTCATTGTATGAAATTCAGCATCTTTGCATGTGCGAGATATTGAGCCCATGCAGGTCAATACAGTCGTTTTTGAAAAGTAAACGGAAGGAATTGGAGCCGAGTGGGCGTGTTCGATATTGAATTTTGAGCGTTGAGCGTCTTTCTTTTATAGAAAAGATAAGTAATCGAAAGGTGTTTTCTTACTCAAAAAGAAAATGAACGAAAATAGAGTCAACACAATTCCTGCAAATTTAGCCGAGAATGGAGCAAACATGGCCCAAGCTACCAACCGTGCCTTCGCCGATGAGCGTCGTGCCGCCATCATGGAGATGCTTGAGCATAACGCCTCGGTGCAGGTGGCAGAAATTGCCCAGACCTTTGGCGTGTCCTCTGTCACCGCTCGCGCCGACCTGGACGCACTCGCGGAGTCCGGCAAGCTGCGCCGCACGCATGGCGGCGCCGTATCGCTCCACAAGCGTCTGACTGTTTCCACGCAGGATCGCCGCATCAATGTCAACGTCGCCGCCAAGCAGGCCATCGCGCAAAGCGCCATCGAGCTCGTCAATGACGGCGACACGCTGCTCGTTGACTCGGGCACCACGGCGCTCGAGTTCGTCCGGCTCCTCGATCAGCGCGACGGCATCACCGTTATCACGGCCGACATTACCATCGCCGATTACATCGACGAAAGCATGCCCTCGGTCGATGTCGTCATGCTGGGCGGGGCGCTGCGCAAAGGTCATCGCTATCTGTACGGCCCGCTCACTATGCAAGCGCTCCAAATGGTCCACGCCGATCTTGCCGTCATGTGCCCTGGAGCTTTTGTTCCCGGCTGCGGCTTTACGACCGACTTTCCGCAGATGGCCGAGACCAAAGCGGCTATGGTCGGTGCCGCCCGTCAAAGCGTCGCCCTTATGGACGCCAGCAAGGTTAACGGACGCGGCATGTACCGCTTTGCCGAGCTGACCGATGTCGACACCATCGTGATGGACCGTGATCCCGATGGCGCCGTCGCCACCTCAATCGCCGAGACCGTCGACGACGCCCGCCCAAATCTCGTCATCGCCGGCGCTTAAACAAAAACCACCACAAAGGTGCCTGTCCCCTTTGTGGTGGTTTTGCTCGTTAAAAGCGAAATATCGCTACTTGGAAAGCTCGTCGGCGAGGACCTCGATCTGAGCGCGCGAGGCGTCGTTGAGCGAGCCCAGCACGGTCACCTTGTTCTGCGCCAAGGTGATGTCCTTCATGCCCTCGAGCTCCTTGGCCATAACCTTGGCAGCGGTGGGCGCCCAGGAGCCGGCCTCGACGAGTGCCACCGTACGGTTCTGATAGGCGTGCTCGGCAAGCGTATGGATAAAGGTGCTCATGAACGGGAAGATCTCACCCTGATAGGTGATGGAAGCGAGCACCAGACGGTCGTAGCGGAACGCATCCTCAACGGCCTCGGCCATGTCGTCGCGAGCCAGGTCAAAGACGGAGACCTTCTGGCCGCGAGCCTCAAGCGCTGCGGCGAGCTCCTCGACGGCAGCCTTCAGATGGCCATACACACTCGCATAGGCGATCGTGATGCCCTCGTCCTCGGGCTGATAGCTCGACCAGGTGTTATAGGTGTCGAGGTAATAGCCCAGGTTCTCGGTCAGTACGGGGCCGTGGAGCGGACAGATGATCTGAATGTCCAGGTCGGCGGCCTTCTTGAGGACGGCCTGCACGAACTTGCCGAACTTACCGACGATGCCAAAGTAGTAACGGCGCGCTTCGCAAGCCCAGCCCTCGGGATCCTCGATGTCGTTGGCGCCAAACTTGCCAAAACCGTCGGCACTAAAGAGCACCTTGTCGGTGGACTCGTAGGAGAAGAGCACCTCGGGCCAGTGAACATTGGGGGCACCGACAAAGGTTAGGCTGTGGCCGCCCAGGTCGAGCACGTCGCCATCTTTGACGACCATCTTGCGCTCGGGGAAGTCGGTGCCAAAGTAGTTGACCATCATACGGAAGGCGCCCATGTTGGCAACAATCTGCGCCTGGGGATAGCGCTCCATAAAGGCGGCGATGCCGGCGGAGTGATCGGGCTCCATGTGATGGACGATCAGGTAGTCGGGCGTGCGGCCATCGAGCACGGCCTCGAGGTTGCCGAGCCACTCGTCAACAAAACCGCCGTCGACTGAATCGGCGACAGCGATCTTTTCGCCCAAGATAACGTAGCTGTTGTATGCCATGCCGTTCTCGGACACATCGTACTGGCCCTCGAACAGGTCAATGTCGTGATCGTTAACGCCAATGTAGCGGATATCCTTGGTGATCTCCATCAGGCAAAGCCTCCTAGATAGACAAAAGAGCCCGTCTATCATAGCACTCGTCTTCATAGCCACGGCTATCTGCCAGCATCCTTATCGATTGTTATTGAGGCGGAATATATCGCCATTGACCTGCAAAAACTATGTGCGCGGAGCTGCCGTGGTATGTCGAACGATAAGCTGGCCGGGAATACGAATGGCAACGGTTTTGTCCGTTGCCCCCGCCTTGGGAACCGCGTGCTCGAACACCTCGCGTCCACGCTGATGCAAATCGAATCGAACGGTCGTGAGCTCGTTGTGTGCCACAAAATCATCGAGCGAATCGTCGACGCCCACCACGCTCACGTCCTCGGGCACGCGCAGACCGCTATCGCGCAGCGCTGCAATCGCGCCATTTGCCATCTGGTCGTTTGCCGCGTAAATCGCCGTCATGGTGCGATCGTGCTCGGCCAGGTACCTGCCGGCCTCGTAGCCGCTGTTGGCAGACCAGTCGCCCTCGAGCGGCTCTGCCGGCTCGATGTGTTTACGCTCGAGTGCATCCTGCCAACCGGCGCGACGAAATTGCTCGTCGACCGAGAATGACGGGCCGCCAATATAGCGAATCTGCTCGTGCCCTAGCTCAAACAGGTGATCCATAAGCAATAGCGAGCAGCCGTAATGGTCGGAATCGACCGTGGTCACCCGCGGGTGCGCGTACATGGTAACGATGACCGTGCCAATGCCCGGCAGTGGATCAAACGTCTCAAAATCGGGCGCCATGCGACTCATACCGATGATGATGCCGTCCACCGGCAATGCGGCCATACGACGCGTGGCCTCGGCAAGCGAAAACTCCTCGGTCTTGGACATCTCGACCAGCGTGATGGCGCAATTATGCTCGCGAGCAGCGCTGGCGATGCCGTCGATCATTGAGAGGTTGCCAAACTTGGTGACATCGTTGACGCACAGGCCGACCGAATGATAACGGCCGTCGCGCAGCGAGCGACCGGCATAACTCGGACGAAAGCCGAGCTTTTGCATAGCGGCCTGCACGCGCTGGCGCGTCTGCTCGTTAACGTTAGGCAAGCCGTTGGCGACGCGCGAAACCGTCTGCTGCGAAACGCCGGCAGCGCGGGCGACGTCGGCCATGGAGACCGGACGCGAACTGGTATCGTTGGACGGGCGCCTTGCCACAGGATCACCTTCACCCTTGCGAGATCTGAATAGCGTGAATGCCGGCCCGGGCAGAAATACATCCCGCGCCGAGGCCCGCTATCGTCGGACGCATGTTAACGTACTCTACTTTTTCTATCTGCATCTCTTCTGCTTTATAAGTCCATACGGCAGTACCGTTCACGGCTGAATTTCTACCGATTACCAGATTCTCAAAAAGTGACAAGCGATGTGTTATGAGTACGTTAACATAGCCCGTAACGTGCGGTATCGTGAACACTTGGTTCATGCCGCTTTAAGTTGTTAACGTACTCATAACGACGCAAAACCCACCCGGGCGCGCCAAGGAAAGGACTCCCATGACCACCCCCGACGAAAAGACATTCGCCACGCTCACCAAGCTGTTCGAGGAGGAGTTTGGCCCCATCGGCGACCGCCAGGTGCTCTACGTGCACGCGCCCGGCCGCTCCGAGATCAGCGGCAACCACACTGACCACGAGGGTGGCCACGTTATCGCCGGCTCGCTCGATGTCGCCGTCGACGGCATCGCCGTGGCAACCGATTCCAACAAGGTTCGCGTAGCCGACGAGGGCTATCCCACGTTTGAGATCGCGCTCGACACGCTAGACGTTCAGGAGTCCGAGAAGGGCACGTCCGCGAGCCTCGTCCGCGGCATGGCCCACGAAATCGCAGCCCTTGGCGTTGAGCCCAAAGGCTTCGACTTTGCCTTTACCTGCTCCGTCCCCTCGGGCGGCGGCCTTTCCAGCTCTGCCGCCGTCGAAGCCGCGTACGGTCGTGCCATGGAGACGCTCTGGGGCGCGCCCGCCATTGAGCCCGTCACGCTCGCCCAGATGAGCCAGCGCACCGAGAACAACTATTACGGCAAGCCCTGCGGTCTGATGGACCAGGCCGCCGTTTGCTTGGGCGGCCTCGCCTACATGGACTTTGAGGATCAGGCTCAGCCTAAAACCCAGAAGCTCGAGCTCAACTTTGAGGATCACGGTTATGCTCTCGTGCTCGTTAAGGTCGGTGCCGACCACGTGGCCGCCACCGAAGACTACGCCGCCGTTCCGCGCGAGATGCAGGACGTCGCCGCCGAGTTTGGCAAGGCACGCCTGTGCGAGGTAAACGTGGCGGACTTTGACGCCAAGCTCCCCGAGCTGCGCGCCAAGCTGGGCGACCGCGCCTGCCTGCGCGCCGTTCACTACTGGTACGAAAACGGCCTGGTCGATAAGCGCTGGGCTGCCCTGAACGCCGGCGACATCGATCAGTTCCTGGTCCTGACGCGCGAGTCCGGCGCCAGCTCTGCCATGTACCTACAGAATGTCGTTGCCAAGCTGGGCTCCGAGCAGCCCTCGATGTATGCCCTGGCACTGGCCGAGCACGTGCTCGACGGCCGTGGCGCCGTCCGTATCCACGGTGGCGGCTTTGGTGGCACCATCCAGGCCTTCCTGCCGCTCGACCTGGTCGACACCTTTATCACCAAGATGAACGGCTGGCTGGGCGAGGGCTCTGCCCGCCACTACGCAATTTCTGACAAGGGGGCTTACGCGGCATGGCTGTAATGACTGACGTGCGCGAGGCCGCGCAGAACCTGATCGAGTACGCTATCCACCGATCGATGATCGGCCAGGACGATCGCATCTGGGCGTATAACACCATTCTCGAGTGCATCGGTGCTACGGGCCCGGCGCTCGACATGGCCTGGGCGCTCCAGGCCGAAAAACTCTCGCTCTTGCACCCCGACACCCTGCCCAACTTTGACCTTGAAGGCACACTTGCCGCGCTTGCCGAGGCGGCTGTTGCCAACGGCGCCGCCGAGGACACGGCATCGGGCCGCGACCGCATCGCCATGCGCATCATGGGCGCGCTCATGCCAAGGCCTTCGGTTGTAAACGAGGAGTTCAACGGACGCATGGGCGTCAACGAGCCCCGCGCCGCGACCGACTGGTTCTACGGCCTGTGCTGCGACGCCGGCTACGTGCGCCGTGCCGCCATCGCGCGCAACATCAAATGGAGCACCCCCACCAACTGGGGCGACCTCGAGATTACCATCAACCTGTCAAAGCCCGAAAAGGACCCGCGCGATATTGCCGCGGCCGGCGCCGCCAAAAACACGGGCGAGAAGTATCCCGCCTGCCAGCTCTGCATCGAAAACGAAGGCTATCCCGGACGCTCCGCTGCAGCCGACGGCGGCGCCCATCCCGCCCGCCAGAATCTGCGCGTTATCCCCATTAAGCTCGACGGCGAGCGCTGGGGCTTCCAATACAGCCCGTACGCGTACTTTAACGAGCACTGCATTGCCATGAGCTCCGAGCATCGTCCGATGCACGTCGACCGCAAGGGGCTGACCTGCCTGCTCGACTTTGTCGACCTGTTCCCGCACTACTTCATTGGCTCCAACGCCGACCTGCCCATCGTGGGCGGCTCGATTCTGTCGCACGACCACTTCCAGGGCGGCGCGCACGAGTTCCCCATGATGCACGCCGCCGAGGTCTCGCAGTTTAGCGTGCCGGGCTTTGACCAGGTCATCGGTACCGTGTTACAGTGGCCGCTTTCGGTGCTGCGACTACGATCGCACGACCGCGCCCAGCTGCTCGACGCCGCCGAGAAGATTATCCTTGCCTGGCGCGAGTGGACCGATGAGTCGGTTGGCGTCATCGCACACACGGCCGACGGCGTGGCCCACAACACCGTGACGCCCGTCATCCGCCGCGTCGACTCCCGCGGCAACGCCGGCGGCGAAATCTACGAGGCCTACCTGGCGCTTCGCTGCAACATCACGACCGACGAGCATCCGCTGGGCGTATTCCATCCGCATGCTGAGTACCACCACATCAAAAAGGAGAACATCGGCCTGATCGAGGTCATGGGCCTGGCCATTTTGCCGCCGCGCTTGGTTCCCGAGCTCGGCGCTGTCCGCGAGCACCTGCTGGCGGCCAAGGCAGATGCCAGCTACGACCTTGCCGGCGCGCTCGAGGGCGACGACCTTTGCCGCAGCCACGCCGCATGGGCTGAGGACGTCTTTGCCCGCCGCGCCGACGAGCTTACGGCCGACAACGCCATCGACATCCTGCACGAAGAGGTCGGCGTGGTGTTTGGCCACGTGCTCGACAACGCCGGCGTCTTTAAGTGGGACGAGGCAGGACGCGCCGCCCAACAGCGCTTTATCGACTCGCTATAGCATGCGAGCTCGAACGCACGCACTCAACAAATAGCGTCTACACGACAACGGCGCCCGCCGGCAACATCACCGACGGGCGCCGTTTTTGAGTGTAGTCATTGGGGTCATTCTTAAGGGGCGTTCTTAAACGACTAGTCATTAAAGAGCGTCCCCAATGACTATTTGCGACCAAGGCAACGCCGGTGTCTTGGCAACGACAGCGAAAACGCCCCTAAGCGAGCAAGGTGACGTGAAAGAGGAGGGCATTGACCTTTTGGTCATGCCCGACGATTGAACGTCAGATTGCCGCTTAGGGGCGTTTGCAGCGTCGCGCCGTTACGCGGTTTGGTAAAACCGCGTAACCCTACAGTTCAGTCACGACAACGCTGTTGTAGACCTCGTCCCAGCGGTCCATGACCAGGTGGCCGGTCTTGGGATCCATGGCGTTGAGCTTGCCGCAGGTATTGGCGGTCTTGAGCACCGTGACGTCGTCGGCACCAGCAGCAATGGCATGCGCAAAACCGGCAATGGTCGAGTCACCGGAACCCGTCGCGTTCACAGCCGCAATCGCGGGCGTCTTGGCGCGGAACGCGCGGCCCTCATGGAAGCCCACCGAACCGGCAGCGCCCATCGAAACGACAACCCAGGGGATACCGGCAAAACGGTCATCGGCGGCAAGCGCCTCGCGCAGGGCATCGACATCATCGGTCGTAAAGGACGTACCCAGCAGGCCGTTAATCTCGGTCAGGTTGGGCTTTACGAGCTCAGGCTTAGCGTCGGACTCCAGCGCGGCCTCCAGCGATGCACCCGAGGTGTCGAGCAGCACCTTGGCGCCCGCCTCCTCGGCAATCTTGACGAGCTCGGCATAGTAGCCGGCATCGACACCACGCGGCAGCGAGCCCGAAAGCGTCACAACGTCCGCCTTTGCTGCAAGCTCGGCGAATTTTGCCGTAAAGGCCTCGAGCTCGGCCGGGGCGATCTGCGGGCCGCTCTCCAAAAGCTCGGTCTGATTACCCTCGTGCAGAATATTCAGGCAAATGCGCGTCTCACCGGCGATGGGCACAAAGTCGTTCTTGACGCCGTCGGCATCCATAAGCTCGGCCATATAGGCACCCATGTGGCCGCCGAGCAGACCGGTCGCGAGCACATCGTCGCCCAACTGCAGCAGCACACGGCTCACGTTAAGGCCCTTGCCGCCAGCGGTCTTTTCGGGCGTCACGCGGTTTACATCGTCGATGATCAGCTTGTCGAGCTGATAGCGCGTATCAATCGACGGGTTCATGGTAACGGTCAGAATCATATTGAACTCCTGTTTCCGGGGCACGACACGCGCGGCCCCAAACATACGATAGCTCGTTAAAGGATCTCGATCTCAAAGCCGCGG
>DBFAHJ010000212.1:0-3176 GCA_048227095.1 Collinsella aerofaciens
GCTCGGCGGCGACGGTACGTTGCTGCGCGCTGCCCGCATCCTCAACCATCGCGAGATTCCTATCCTCGGTCTTTCCTATGGTCACCTGGGCTTTTTAACTGCTGCGAGCCCCGAGGAGCGCGACATTCTGCAGGTCGTGAGCGACGCCCTTTCCGGCGAGCTGCACGTGAGCCGTCGCGCCACCATCGCCGCGGATATCGTGTCCGTGCGCGACGATGGCACGAAGGATGTCGTGCGCACGTTCGCCCTCAACGACATGGCGCTCACGCGCGGCCCCCTGTCCGATATGGTTGAGTTCGACATCACGGTGTCGGGCCACCATATCGATCGACTGCGTGGCGACGGCGTGGTCGTGTCCACGGCGACTGGTTCTACGGGGTACGCGCTCAGTGCAGGTGGCCCCATTGTGAGCCCCGACTATACGGGTATGGTCTGCGTACCCATTGCGCCGCACACCATTCAGGCCCGTGCCTTCTTGACTTCGCCGAGTGATGTCGTCGAAATCTTTATGTCCGATGATCGCCCGAGCGTTCCGGCGATCGCTATCGATGGACAGTTTATTACCTGCGACGGCACGGTCGAGAGCGTGGCCGTGCGCCGAGGCCCAGGCGATGTGCTGCTGCTCGACTACGGCCCCGAGAGTTTTTACAACTCGGTGAGCCGCGTATTCTACGGAGTCCGTCATGATCGATGAGCTGCAGGTTTCTAACATTGCACTCATTCGTGAGGCGACGCTGGTGCCGAGTGCCGGCTTGACCGTCCTGACCGGTGAGACCGGTGCTGGCAAGACCGCACTGCTCTCGGCGCTCAAGCTTATTTTGGGCGAGCGCGCGGATTCGTCGACGGTGCGCGAGGGCGAGGCGCTGGCGAGCGTCGAGGCGCGCCTGTTTGACGGGCCGCACGACACGGAGGGGTTCACCGTACAGCGTAGCCTTTCTGCCGAGGGCCGCAGCCGCGTGAAGATTGACGGCCGCATCGCCAGCGTGCGCGAGCTTTCGGAGCGCGTTGGCGTGATGATGGATCTGTGCGGCCAACACGAGCATCAGCGCTTGCTCGATCCATCGCATCACGTTGCGATGGTCGATGCCTGGGCGGGGCGCTCTGCGCTCGAGGCACTCGAGCACTACCGTACTTGCTTTAAAGCCTCGCGCGCGGCTGCCAAGGAGGTCCGTCGCGTTGAGGAGGCCTCGCGTGCGCAGGGGAGTCGTGTCGAGGAGGCGCGCTTTGCCCTCGAGCGCATCGGCGAGGTCGACCCTAAGCCGGGCGAGTATGAGGAACTCGAGGAATTGCTGCCGCGCTCCGAACATGCCGAGGTACTGGTTGCCACAGCTAACGATGCCCATGCATCGCTTGCCGCCGAAGGGGGAGCGCTCGATGCCGTGAACAGCGCCGTGGCAGAGCTTTCCCGAATGGCTACCGTCGATCGCAAACTGGGCGACATTGCCGATGCACTTTCGGATGCCTGCATCTCTCTTGAGGATTGCGCGAACGAACTTCGTTCCTATCGCGATGGGGTTGCCTTCGATCCTCGCGAGCTCGCTCGCATGCGCGAGCGGTATTCCGACCTCAAGGGCCTGCTGCGTCAGTGGGGTCCGACCATGGACGATGTCTTTGCCATGCGCGACCGCTCACAAGAGCTGCTGTCGCTGGTCGATGATGGCGATGAACAGATCAAAAAGGCGCGTGAGGCACTCGGGAGCGCCGAGCGCGAGCTGTTCGCTGCTGCCAGGGCACTTAAGCGCGCTCGCAATACGGCGGCCCCGCGCTTCTGCCACGAGGTCGGCCGCCAGATGGCTCGCTTGGAGATGGGTGGCGCCGAGCTCGTCTGGGAGTCGCGCGATCTTCCCCGTGCTGAGTGGACGCCCGTTGGTCCTTCGAGCTACGAGCTGCTATACCGCAGCGGTGCCGGTTTGACGCCGCGCCCCCTGCGCCGCATTGCGTCGGGCGGCGAGCTTAGCCGCGTCATGCTGGCAAGCAAGGTTGTCCTCGGTAACGCGGACGGTGTCGATACGCTGGTGTTTGACGAGGTCGATGCTGGTGTCGGTGGCTCCACGGCGCGTGCACTCGCGGGCGTGCTGGCAGATCTCGCCGCTACGCATCAGGTGATTGTCGTAACCCACTTGGCGCAGGTCGCCGTCATGGCGGACAAGCATTATGTTGTTAGCAAGGAACCGGGCGATGTTCCCCAGACGCATTTGGACGAGGTAACCGGCGAAGAGCGTACCGCCGAGATCGCCCGCATGCTGAGCGGCGATCAGTCCGAGGCAAGCTTGGCCCACGCGAAGCAGATGCTCGAAGAAGCTCGAGGTTAGGTCGTATCAGCGGTGTTGGTGGGACAAAATAGACTGAAATTTTTGTCCCACTACGCGTTTTACTCAACGACCTTATCCGGCTGGATGAGCTCCTCGTAGTAGCTGATATGCTCGCGAGCGTCTTCAATCTCGGGCAGCAGGAAGTTGTAGATGACTTCGATGATCATCGTGGCGCTGATCTTAGAGAACGCAAAGTCGCCCGTTGTCAGCAGCGCTTCGTGGTTGACGGTGTTAAAAGTGTAGTCTGCCAGGCGCGCGAGCGGGGATTTACTGTCGCTGCTGATGACGACTACGGTTGCGCCGCAGTTGCGAGCCGCTTTTGCCATGCGATTCAGTCGGCGCGATTTGCCAGAGTTTGAGATTAGCACGATAACGTCACCCGGGCGCAACGTGAGCGCAAAGCCGATTGATGTTTCGCTAATGGTGCTCGCCATGCAGCGCAGGCCCAGCTGCGAAAACTTAAATGTCGCGTCGAGCGCGACCGCGTTTGTATTGCCCACGGCGGCGAACTCAATAACGCCGGCATTCTTAAGCGCGTGTACAACTGCGGCCAACGTGTCGTGATCAATGCCGTCGATGGTCGCATTAAGCTCGCTCACCTTGGCAGCCAGGATGTTCTTGAGGCTCTGCTCCATATTGTCGAGCGAGACCTCGTCAGTCAGGCCCTCGTTACGCTGGCTTTCCAAATCCCTCGCCAACGAAAACTGAAAGCTGCGGAAGCTACCAAAGCCCAGCTTGCGGCAGAAACGCGAAACGGTCGCCTCGGACGTGGCGGCAGCGCGCGAGAGCTGAGCGGCCGTGAGGCGTGGCGCTTCGGACTGGTGCTCCAATATATAGTCGACAATGCGCTGCTCGGACTCGCTG
>DBFAHJ010000213.1:0-11226 GCA_048227095.1 Collinsella aerofaciens
ACTGGCAAAGAACCCCAAGCTGCTCCTGTGCGACGAGCCCACGGGCGCGCTCGACTATAAAACCGGCAAGCAGATCTTGCAGCTGCTGCAGGATACCTGCCGCAAGCAGGGCATTACGGTCATCATCATCACGCACAACTCTGCGCTCGCGCCCATGGCCGATCGCCTGATCCGCTTTAAGAGTGGTCGCGTGGAGAGCGAGACGGTCCAGCAAAATCCCGTGCCGATCGAGACGATCGAGTGGTAGCGCCCATGGACCAGGACCGCCAAAACAGCCAACGCCGCGACGCGCGGAACATGGAGCACGAGCAGGATTTTACGACCTATCGCACCGCCCAAAGTTCAAACGATATGGTGCCGACGGTTTTTCGCCGCGGCATCCACCGCACAATCCGCGGCAGTCTTAAGCGCTTCTTATCTATCGTGGTCATCACCGCGCTTGGCGTGAGCGTGATGTGCGGTCTTAAGGCAGGCTGCGAAGATTTGCGCGATTCGGTCGACGCCTATTTTGACCAGCAGAATGTCTATGACATTAACGTGCAGTCGACCTATGGCCTTACGCGCGACGATCTTGCGGCTATCCAAGAGGTCGATGGCGTCGAGACGGCCGAGGGCATTTACACCGAGACCGCCTACACCGCCGTGGGCACAACGCGCGAGCGCGTGGTCGTGCAAAGTCTCTCCAAGGAGAACATCGATCAGCCGGTGCTCGTGAACGGCGATTTGCCCGAGAGCGCCGATGAGGTTGCGGTGACATCGAAGTTCCTGAAGGCTTCGGGCAAAAAGCTCGGCGATACCGTGAGCTTTGCCGCCAATGACGCGAGCTCGTCGAACCAAAGCGCTAAGGACCAGTTTGCCGATGGCGATTACACCATCACGGCCGAGGTTCTCGATCCCACTGATGTGAGCTCCGACTCGACGGTCAACGCCTTCCGTGCCGCCTCGGCGGCGGACTATAAGTTCTATGTGAGCGAGGACGCCGCGACATCTTCTTCCTACTCCGCGGTCCACGTGGTCGTCGAGGGAGCCAAGGATCTCAACTCATATTCGGATGCCTACGCGGCAAAGATCAATGAGGTCAAGGGCAATATAGAGAAGATCCGCGAGGAGCGTGAGAAGGCGCGCGCTCAGGAGCTGACGGTCGACACGCCGACAAGCTTGGATGCGGCCGAGCGTCAGGCCGCCATGCTCTTTGGGATCGAGCAGGACAACATCAATCGCATGGCCGAGGGCAGCGACGAGCGTGCGCAGGCGCAAGCCGACCTGGACCAGCGCCGTGCCGCCGCCGACCAACAGTTTGCCGACGCCCGCGCCGAGCTTTCCGATCTGGGAGAATGCACCTGGTACATCCAGGACCGCGGCAATATCGCAAGCTACTCGAGCGTGGAGAGCGATAGCTCGTCAATTGAAGCCATCGCCACGGTGTTCCCGTTCATCTTCTTTATCGTCGCCGTGCTCATCAGCCTTACCACCGCCACGCGTATGGTCGAGGAGGAGCGCACGCTCATCGGCCTGTATAAGGCGCTCGGCTATTCGCGCGGACGCATCCTGTCCAAATACGTGGACTATGCGCTGTGGGCTTGTCTGATCGGCGGCGTGCTCGGCAACATCATCGGATTTGTGGGCCTGCCGCTGTTCTTGTTTACGGTGTTCGACGACATGTACTCGCTGCCCCAGATGTTGCTTTCGTACGACATCGTGTCCTCGATCGTCTCGGTGGCGCTGTTTGCCGTGGGCGTGGTGGGCGCCACGATTATCGCCTGCCGCCACGAGATGGCCGAGACTCCGGCCTCGCTCATGCGCCCCAAGGCCCCGCGCGCCGGCTCGCGTATCTTGCTCGAGCGCATCGGCTTTATCTGGCGCCGCATGGGCTTTTTGAACAAGGTGGCAGCACGTAACCTGTTTCGCTACAAAAAGCGCGCCTTTATGACCATCTTCGGTATCGCGGGTTGCACCGCGCTTGTGATCTGCGGTATGGGTATTCGCGACACGTCGGTTGCGCTTTCGCCCAAGCAGTATGGGCATATCACGCGCTATGACTTGCTGGCGGTTGCCAATCCCGACGATTTTTCGCAGACGTGCGCGGCATTGGATGAGCGCAGCGCGGCTAAGGATTCTAACGTGACGGTGTCTTCGACGCTGCCGATTATGACCGACAACGTCACCTTTACATTTGGCGGCAAGAGCGAGACCGTGCAGCTGATCGTGGTGCCCGATGACCGCACGAACGACCTGGACGACTACGCGCGTCTCGAGGATGAGTCCAAAGAGCCACTGTCTTTGCGTGACGGAGACGTGTATCTGAGCAAGAGTTCACAGCTGGTTCTTGGGATTCAGCCGGGCGACACGGCGCAGGTCCAGGATTCGTCGCTCAACGTCGCCAAGGTCAAAGTCAGCGACATCTCGCTCAACTATTTGGGCAACACGCTCTATATGACGCAGGGCACCTATGAGCGCGCGTTCGGCCGAAGCGCGCGTCTTAACGGCATCTTTGTGCTGCTTAAGGGCTCGTCGGCCGACCAGATTGCGTTTAGCAAGAATCTTAAGAGTGACGGTTGGCTCACCATCTCGAGCACGGCCGAACATTGGCAGAACTACGAGGCGAACTTCACTATCATCAATTCCGTCGTGGTGCTCGTGACCTTTATGGCGGCGTGCCTGTCGTTTGTGGTGGTGTTTACGTTGTCCAACACGAATATCTCCGAGCGCGAGCGCGAGCTGGCGACCATCAAGGTGCTGGGCTTCCGCCGTGGCGAGGTACACCATTACGTCAACAAGGAGACGTTGATCCTCACGGCGATTGGCACCGCACTGGGCGTGCCGCTGGGTGGCCTGCTTGCCGAGAGCTTTACGTACATCCTGCAGATGCCGTCGCTGTACTTTGACGTCGAAGTCGAGCCGCTGAGCTACGTGCTTGCCGTGGTGCTTTCCTTCGGCTTTACGTTTATCGTCAACCTCGCCACCAACCGTACCCTCAATAAGATCGACATGGTCGGCGCCCTCAAGAGCGCCGAGTAACCTGCCAAAAAGGGACAGGTTTATTTTGGCAGGTTTTATCGGGGCAAACGCCGGACAACCATTAGGTGGTCCGGCGTTTGCCCCGTTTTGCTGGGGATGTTTGTCGTTCGGTGCTCTTACTGGCCAATCCAGTGTTGCGCATAGCTCTTAATGTCCTCGGTAAAACCGTCAAGGTCGTCGAGGGCGATCACGCTGTCGATAAGCAAATTGGCTATCTCGCGGTGCATTGTGCTGCGGCGAATGTCGTTTGCAATTACACCTGAGGACAGCTTGTCTCTATTGAGGCGCTCTTCTAGTGCCCAAAATCTACTGGACGCTTCACTGTCGCCGTTCAGCATCTCAACGTACTGGCCGATGAGCTTTTCCATATAACGTTCTTGCCATTGAGGAAGCATTTTCTTAAACAGCTTCCAGTCGCTTTCGGCTACGTCCCGCATATGTCCTCCGCTCGTCAAACGGGCTTTCCATTTGCCTTTCATTCTATTTGGTTTTCGCTCGCAAGCGTGGATGAGAGGCTCTCTTTAGCCTTCGAGATTGGGCTTGAATGGGCCGTATGCCACAAAATGGGCCTATCTACTACGTTTAATTGGATACCCTCAACCATGCCGGGAAAACGAAAAATAAAACCGCAGGTAGAAGGCCTGTCGCTTTTCGAAAAATGCGGTCATGGTTGGCCCCATCGAGTTAAACGTAGTAGATGGCTCCTTTTCGTGGCGGACCATCAAACGAACGCCGACGCTTGTGCTGTAGCCGCTCCGATCATTCGTAAGTTGCGGTGGAATAGTTCCTAGATTCAGCCATTTGCGGGCTAAGCAGGAACTATTCCACCGCAACTTACTATCAGACTAGGCACCCGCAGCAAGAAGACGAATAGCCTCGGCCTCCCTAGTTGCCGCAGGAGACCCCAGGGCTTACCTCCCAAATCTTTCCGCAGGACGGAAGGACCCCGCCGCGCGAAGCGCACGGCGGGGTCCTGACATGTCCGAGGACGATTTGGGAGGTAAGCCCTGAGGCCTCCGATGGGGCGGTTCCAGCCGAGACTATTCGTCGCCGAAGCTGATGCCCAGCGCCTTGGCCTCGCGTACCAGGTCGCTCTGGGGGTCGACAAACTTGAGCTTGCCGGCGACCTCCTCGAGCGGCATGTGGCACATCTTGCCGTCGCGCAGGGCAATCATGTAGCCAAACTCGCCGCGTAAGCAGCCCAGTGCCGCCTCGACGCCGCACTGGGTCGCAAAGATGCGGTCCTGAGCGTCGGGCTGGCCACCGCGCTGCGTGTGACCGGGGATGGCGACGCGGGTCTCGCGACCGGTCTTGGCCTCGATCTCCTTAGCGATGTCGTAGACGATCGACGGGCTCGTGCGCTCGGCGAGCTTCTTCTTGTACTCCTTCTTGGACAGCGCCGCGTCCTCCTTGGAGATAGCGCCCTCGGCGACGGCCACGATGGTAAAGCGGCTGCCGGTTTTCATGCGATGCTCGATGGTCTTGATGACGTTATCCATGTCGTAGGGGATCTCGGGAATCAAGATGACATCCGCGCCGCCCGCGACGCCGGCGTACAGCGGAATCCAGCCGACCTTGTGCCCCATGATCTCGATGACAAACACGCGGCCGTGACTCGAGGCGGTGGTGTGAATGTCGTCGATGCACTTGGTGGCGACGTCGATGGCGCTCGTAAAGCCAAACGTCAGCTCGGTACCCCAGGTGTCGTTATCGATGGTCTTGGGCAGGGCGATAACGTTGAGGCCCTCTTCGCGCAGGCGGTTGGCGGTCTTGGTGGAGCCGTTGCCGCCCAGCATAAACAGGCAGTCGAGCTGCAATTTATGATAGGTGTGGACCATCGCCGGCACCTTCTCGACACCATCGGCCTCGGGGGTATCCAGACGCTTGAACGGCGTGCGGCTCGTGCCCAGGATGGTGCCGCCGCGGGTGAGGATACCGCTAAAATCGGCGGGCGTCATGACGCGGAACCTGCTGTAGATAAGGCCCTGGTAGCCGTCCTCAAAACCATAGATCTCGATAGGTTCTTCGCTATTGGTCATAAGCGTTTTGACGATGCCGCGCATGGTGGCGTTGAGCGCCTGGCAGTCGCCGCCACTGGTAAGAAGACCGATCCTGAGCATGATGAATCCTTCCGGGCAAGTTATAACATGCGCATAAGTTTACCCCCGCACACTGTTGATACGGGGGTAAAACGTGTTAGCTCAAGCGTATGGAAATGTAAGCAACGTCAGGGAACGTAAGGTCGACGGGCCTGGCTCCTTACAGTGCGAAGGCATCGACGTTGCCCCAGTGGCGGCGCAGCGTAATAGCGGCGGCGGGTTTGGTATTGTCAAAGACGACCGACCATTGCGTATTGCTGGTGATGTCTTCCGGATTGGGTTCTTGCGCTGCGGCGCGTAGGGCCTTCCAAGCGACTGTTTCGTCCTGGGCACCGACATGGGCGTCGAGGACATCGGCGATGGCGATGGCACGCTCCTTGCCGTGGCCCAGCTCGCCATTCTTTTGGTTGGGCAGCACTTCGTCGCCATAGCAGGCGTAGAAGTTCGTAACCTGGCGTACAGGAGTCGCTTTGAAAGCACGGTCCGGATCGCGCGGATCCCACTCTGCTACGCGCGCGTCACCGGCGGCGTCGTTGATAAAGAAGTGGTAATCGCGTCCTGCCATGGCGTGCATGTCGTAGGCGGAAAGCAGGTCGACAGCTTCTTGCGTGGTGGCGGCACGGTCGAGCACCAGGCGGATGGCGAGCGAGGTATTGATGGCGGGGCGCTGCGTGTCCTGGTCACAGGGTTTGGAATCCAGGGTGAGTACGGCAATGGACACGCCGCATTCGTTAACACCGTCGAGCTGGGCAAACGGGCCCATGAGTGTGGCGGCGCGTCCGGCGACGGAGTCAAGCGGAGTGTTATCGCCCAGGTTGTTAAGGGCGGCAAACCCGATGGAGGCATAGCCGCCGCGTGGGTGATTGCGCACCAGCAGCGCCGAGGTGTCGTCCTTAAAGTCGTAATTGCGACCGGTGCGCACGCGGCCTTCGGCATCTACGGCGACAAAAGCGCTGCAGGCAAACTGGGGCGCCTGGACATGTACCGGCATACCGGGCAGCACCTGCGCCGCCACGGCATCGATGTAGGCCTGGTCGTCGCGCACGCCAGCGGCGATGATGCGATCAAGATCGTAGTCGTAGGCGATGTCGATTGCGTATAGGTCATAGCTATCCGCGTAGCCGGTCAAGCGTTTGAGCGACGCGGCGGACTTGATTTGCTTGTGATAAACGATACCGGTGGCAGCGGCAAGGCCGACGGCGACTCCCGCGACACCGCAGGCGATGGCAATGTTACGTGGCTTCATGATGGCTCCTCTCGTCCTGTTAGCGTAATTGTCGCAAAAGGTGCACGGGCATGATGGCTCAACTTGGCGAGCGGCGCGGGATTAAACACGGAATGAAGAGTGCGGTGCTGGCGCGGCGGGGTATGCTGGAAGGGACTATCAACCCAGCGAAAGGGGAGAGCATGACGGATCAGGAAACGCCCGAGCGCGCGCATGTGACGGCCGATGATATCGAGGCCGCCAACGACCTTATCGACTTTATCGAGGCATGCCCCAGCATGTTCCATACGGCGGCGACCATTATGGCCGAGCTCGACGAGGCGGGCTTTACCTACCTGCCCGAGAACGCGGCGTGGGACATCGAGCCGGGCGGGCGTTATTACACGCAGCGCAACACCTCGAGCGTTGTTGCCTTTAAGGTGGGCGAGGACCTGGCCGCGACGTGGGGCGAGGACGGCGTTGCCGGTGACTATCATTTTCAGCTCACGGCGTCGCACAGCGATTCGCCGACGTTTAAGGTCAAGGCCGTGCCTGAGCTTGACGGCGCGGGCGAGACGCTGCGCCTGAACACCGAGGCCTACGGCGGCATGATCGACTACACCTGGTTCGACCGTCCGCTGGCGCTCGCGGGCCGCGTGCTGGTGCGCGAGGGCGACCGTATTGAGAGCCGCCTGCTTGCCACCGAGCGCGAGGTTGCCATTATTCCGAGCCTTGCCATCCATATGAACCGTGGCGTTAACGAGAGCTTTGCTCCCAACCGAGCCGTTGACCTGTGCCCGCTCATCAGCGCCGGTGACCTTAAGCAGGGAGATTTTGACGCTCTGATTGCCGATGAGCTGGACGTTGAGCCCGAGCATATTTTGGGTCGCGACCTGTTCCTGGTCAATCGTCAGGATGCGCGCATTTGGGGCTGGGCCGACGAGTTTATCTCGACGCCCAAGCTTGACGACCTGGCCTGCGCCTACACCTCGCTGCAGGCATTTTTGGGTGCCGAGAACGCGCACGATGTTTCGGTCTTCTGCTGCTTTGATAACGAGGAGGTTGGCTCCGAGACCAAGCAAGGCGCCATGTCGACGTTCTTGGCCGATGCACTGCGCCGCATTAACGGATCGTTGGGCTTTGACGACGAGTCGTACCATCGCGCCCTTGCCGCATCGATGCTCGTGAGCTGCGACAACGCACATGCCGTGCACCCCAACCACGCCGAGAAGTGCGACGCCCGCAATCAGGTTGTGCTCAACGGTGGCATCGTCATCAAGGAAGCCGCCAACCAGCACTACTGCACCGATGCCTTTAGCCGCGCGGTGTTCCAGGCCATCTGCGATGACGCCGACGTGCCAACGCAGGCTTTCGCCAACAAGAGCGACATGGCCGGCGGTTCCACCCTGGGCAACCTGTCGAATATGCAGGCGAGCATGCATGCCGTGGACGTGGGCCTGCCGCAGCTGGCCATGCACTCAAGCTACGAGACCGGCGGCGTGCGCGACGTGATGTACGCCATCCGCGCTCTCACCGCCTTCTACGAGCGCAACCTAACCATCAACGGCGCCGAAAGTGTGGAGCTCTAAATGCGAGCCGAAGAAATGAAGGCCGAGCGTGGGGCTCAGCTTATTGATCGGGGTTTACAGCTGTTCGTCGACGCTTGCCATGAGTCAGGGGTCGACGTGTCCAAGGCGCGACCAACGAGTGCTGAAGAACTCAAGCGTAACGCCTATTCGGACCGCTATGACGAGGAGGCGGACTGGCTCTAATAAGCGAAGTGTCGAAAACGCTAGATGTATGTTTGATATCACTTTGGCGAGAGTGTCGCAGACAGAACTACCGGTATGGCGCAAGCCAACCTGACCCCATTGCACCAAACCTACCAAAAAGGGACAGGTTCATTTTGGCAGGTTTTATCTGGGCAAATGCCGCAATGTTAACAGCTGGACAGAATTGTTATAACACCGCAGGTTGAGCAAACGTCAGCGAGCGATGTCCAGAGCGAACAAGTTGGCATGAAAAAGGCAAGGCATAGACCTTCTGGTCATGCCTCGCCTTTTGAATGACAAATTGTCGCTCTGGGCGGCGCGCAGCGTCGACCGGTCCGCCGTTCGTTAGAACGGCGGAACCCTAATGTTCAATCCAACAGCGCAGGGTCTCGCCGGCTTGCAGGTGACGCAGATTCTCCGCGGCAATGTCGACCACATTGTTGAGCGTGGCTGCCAGGTGGAACCAGCCGGAGACGTGTGGCGTGATGAGCATATTAGGCGCATCCCACAGTGGGCTTGTCTCAGGCAACGGTTCGGGGTCGGTGACGTCGACCGCGGCGCCGGCGAGATGTCCCGACTCCAAGGCGGCAACCAAGTCGTCGGCGACCACAAGGTCGCCGCGGCCGCCGTTGGCAAAGAAGGCGCCCGGTTTCATCGCGGCGAAGAACTCGGCGTTCGCCAGGCCGCGGGTCTCGGGTGTGCTCGGCATAAAAGATGCGACGACGTCTGCCTCCGCCAAGCGCTCAGACAGGGCATCCATGCCGTCCATGTCCTCAAACACAATGGGGTAGACGAGCGGATGGCGCTTGATGCCGCGGACGTGCGCACCCATGCCACGGCAGAGCGTGGCAAAGTGGCCGCCGATATCGCCCGCGCCCAGCACCAGCACGTTGGCGTTTTTGAGCGAGGTAACCGGCCCCAAATCCTTCCAGCGATGCTCACGCTGCAGATCGTGATAGCCGGGCAGACGCTTCATCATAGACAGCACCATGGCAAACATGTGCTCGCTCACAGCCTGGCCGTAGGCGCCCACCGAGCAGGAAAGCTTAGCGTCGGCTGGCACGGTGCCGGCGGCAAGGTAGTCGTCATAGCCGGCGGTCTGCAATTGCAACAGCTGGAGATGCTCGCATGCCGTGAGCATGCCAGGGTCGATGTTGCCCAGGATCACGTCGGCATCGGCGACCTGCTCGCGCGTGGCGGCGTCGGGGCTCGTGTAGATAAAGTCCTCGCCCGGAGCGCTCGACTCAAGAATTGCGCGATGGCGGTCGTTGACGGGCAACAAAACCAGGATGTTCACAAGCAGTCCTCTCCGCTCGACCTGCCAAAAAGGGACAGGTTTATTTTGGCAGGTTTTATCAGGCAAAACGTTCAAATAAAAACGCCGGATGCAAGACGAGCGTACCCGTCAGCATCCGGCGCATCCGCAGCTACCAGCTGAGCAGCTCGTAACCGTCCTCGGTCACCACGAGCTGTACCTCGCACTGGGCCGAATCGCTGCCGTCCTTGGTGCGCACGCACCAGCCATCGCCCTTGCTGATCTTGATGTCGGGCGCTCCGGCGTTGACCATGGGCTCGATGGTAAAGACCATACCCGGGGCCATGATGGTGTCCACATCGGGTGCCTCGGTGGTAAAGCCCACAAACGGGTCCTCGTGGAACTCCTTACCGATGCCGTGTCCGCCGTACTCGCGCACCACGCTAAAGCCGGCGTCCTCGACCGTCTTTTGCACGGCCTCGGCCATAACGGACAGCGGCAGCCATGGCTTGACGGCTGCCAAGCCCGCCTCCACGCTGGCGCGGGTGACGTCGACCAGGCGCTGGCGCTCGGCAGAGACCTCGCCGATGCAGAACATGCGGCTCGAATCACTAAAGTAACCGTCCAGGATCGTGGAACAGTCCACGTTGATGATGTCGCCCTCGTGCAGCACGTCCGTATCGCAGGGGATACCGTGGCAGACGACGTCGTTGATCGAGGTGCACACGCTTTTGGGGTAGCCCTCGTAGTTGAGGTCTGCCGGTGTGCCGCCGTGCTCGACGGTGTAGTCATAGATCATCTGGTCGATCTGGTTGGTGGTCATGCCTGCGGCGATATGCTCGCCCACATAATCGAGCACGCCCACGTTGATGGCTGCCGAGCGCTTGATGCCCTCGATATCGGCGGGCGTCTTGTAGAGCGTGCGGGGCAGGACCTCCCAGCCCTCTTCCCACAGGCGCTCAAGGCGCTCATCAAAGGCGCTATGGCATTTCTTATATTTTTTGCCGCTGCCGCACCAGCAGGCGTCGTTGCGGCCAGGCACGGGTCCTTTGTCATACATGGCTAACTTCCTTTCATCCGCAGCTAGTATAGCCCACTCACAGGGCAGCTGCGCGCTAGTAGCTCACCTGGCAGGGGATGCCGAGGGCGCGCACGCGTGCAGCGATCGTGTCGAGGACGTCGGGCGCCGCTTTGGCAAGGCCGGCGATCGGTGTCTCGCGCGCCACCGTGTAGATGGTTGCTTCTTGTGGGCGAATGCGCTCAAGCGCCGCGAGCCAGGGGCCGACGTACTCCTCGCCGGTGTTGTCGATGAGCTTGCCCTGATACTCGCCGGTCAAATAGATCGTCTGGATAATAACGTGACCGTCAAAGCTTGCGAACGTCTCGATCTGGTGCTCGACGCCGTAGGGGCCAACGGGCTGGTCGAGCAGCTGGATAAACGCCGGGTCGACGGTATCGAGCTTGAGGATGTTGTCGTCGACCATCATGAGCGCGTCGTGCACCTCGAGGCGGTCGGCGCGCGTACCGTTGGAGAGCACGGCGATTTTGGAGTTTGGGGCAAGCTCGTCGCGCAACGCGACGGCGCCGGCGATGGCCTGCGGAAACTCCGGTGCGGCAGTGGGCTCGCCGTTGCCTGCGAAGGTGATCACATCGGGGAGCTCGCCCTCGGCTGCCATCTCGCGCAGCTTTGCCTCGAGCGCGTCGAGTACCACGGCAGCTGTGTTGTACGGCTCATGACAGGGGCGCTCGGCGTTGAGGCCGTTTTCGCAGTAAATGCAGTCGAACGTGCAGATTTTGCCGCTGGCCGGCATCATGTTGACGCCGAGCGAGAGACCAAGGCGACGGCTGCGAACGGGCCCAAAGATGGGGCTGGCATTC
>DBFAHJ010000214.1:0-4194 GCA_048227095.1 Collinsella aerofaciens
GACTCAACCGCAACACGCGAATAGCGATTGTCAAACAGATGGCCCGTTCTTCCCGTTTTCCCATTGAAATACTTAGCATACGCCGTCAGTGCGCACTGCATTGCCTTTGAAAGGTTGTCATATGGGTCATCAACCATCAAATGGAAGTGGTTGTCCATAAGGCACCAAGCCAACACTGCCACTTTATGGCGTGCAAACCTGTCCGAGATGTCCGATAAGAAACGATATCGGTCAGAGTCATCTTCAAAAATAATCTGTTTGGAGTTGCCACGGTCAAAGACGTGGTAATAGCCGGTAAGCGAAACGGCGCGGGCGCATCGGGGCATAATCTCTCCTTTCAAAAACTGAACAGGCAACACCTAAAAGGAGAGAAGGAACGCGAAATGCTGAGCCTGTGATCTATTTATATCCAATGAGCGGCAAAAAGGCCCAGAACGGCAAAATGGCAAAACGATGTCTGTCCCAAATGAGTGAAAGCACTCATGTAAGCCTGTCCCCAATGAGCGGGGCGGTGGAGCAGGCAAGTAGTTTTAGTTAAAACGTTTCAGTTTATTGAAGCGTTTTAGTTTGTCTTTTACGGGAATCTGACCGTTCACCGATTTATTTCTTGCTATCATGCATCTTGTAGGGTAAATCTCCGATCGCAAGGAGACACAAATGGTGAAAAAGTCACCGGAAAACACTACTCCCGCAATTGTGGACAACGTAGAGGCGCTTGAGGCTAAGCTCGCTCAGATGCGAGAGGCCCAGGCGCTTTTTGCTACGTACACGCAGGAGCAGGTCGACAAGATCTTCTATGAGGCCGCCATGGCCGCCAACAAGGCTCGTATCCCGTTGGCGAAGATGGCCATCGAGGAGACCGGCCGCGGCGTTCTTGAGGACAAGGTCATCAAGAACCACTACGCCGCAGAGTACATCTACAACGCTTACAAGAACACCAAGACCTGTGGTGTCCTGGAGCGCGACGAGGCTTACGGCATCACCAAGATCGCCGAGCCCATCGGCATCGTGGGCGCCGTCATCCCGACGACCAACCCCACCTCCACCGCGATCTTCAAGACGCTGATCAGCCTGAAGACCCGCAACGCCATCATCATCTCCCCGCACCCGGCTGCCGCCAAGTGCACCATCGCCGCCGCCAAGCTCGTGCTTGACGCCGCCGTCAAGGCCGGCGCCCCCGAGGGCATCATCGGCTGGGTCGATGTCCCCTCCATCGAGCTGACCAACATGGTCATGCGCGACGTCGACATCATCCTCGCCACCGGTGGCCCGGGCATGGTCAAGGCCGCCTACTCCTCGGGCAAGCCCGCCCTGGGCGTTGGCGCCGGTAACACCCCGGTCGTCATCGACGACACCGCTGACGTGCTGCTCGCCGTCAACTCCATCATCCACTCCAAGACCTTCGACAACGGCATGATCTGCGCTTCCGAGCAGTCCGTGACCGTCATCGACACCATCTATGACCAGGTTAAGGCCGAGTTCCAGAAGCGCGGCTGCTACTTCGTCAAGCAGGGTGCCGAGATGGAGGCCCTGCGTGCCGCCATGTTCAAGAACGGCGCCCTCGATCACCGCATCCCCGGCATGGCTGCCGCCAAGATCGCCGAGCTCGCCGGCATCGAGGTTCCTGCCAAGACCAAGATCCTGATCGCCGAGGTCACCTCCACCGACCCCGCCAAGGAGGAGTTCTCCCACGAGAAGCTCTCCCCGGTCCTGGCCATGTATCACGCCAAGGACTTCCAGGAGGCCGTCGACAAGGCCGAGCACCTGGTGCTCGCCGGTGGCCCGGGCCACACCGCCTCTCTGTACGTGCACCCTGCCCAGGCCGAGAAGATCAGCCTGTTCGAGCACGTCATGAAGGCCTGCCGTATCGTCATCAACACCCCGTCCTCGCACGGCGGCATCGGTGACCTGTACAACTTTGGCATGAAGCCGTCTCTGACCCTGGGCTGCGGCTCCTGGGGCGGCAACTCCGTCTCCGAGAACGTTGGGGTGAAGCACTTGATCAACGTTAAGACTGTGGCCGAGCGCCGTGAGAACATGCTGTGGTTCCGCGCTCCCGAGAAGGTCTACTTCAAGAAGGGTTCCACGCCCGTCGCCCTCGACGAGCTTGGCAACGTCATGGGCAAGAAGCGCGCCTTCATCGTTACCGACCAGTTCCTCTTCAAGAATGGCAACACCCGCGCCATCGAGGCCAAGCTCGACGAGATGGGCATCGCCCACGACTGCTTCTACGACGTCGAGCCCGATCCGTCGCTGCAGTGCGCACGTCGCGGCGCCAAGCAGATGGCTCTCTTTGAGCCGGACGTCATCATCGCCGTCGGCGGTGGCTCCGCTATGGACGCCGGCAAGATCATGTGGATGATGTACGAGCACCCCGAGTGCAAGTTTGAGGACATGGCCATGGACTTCATGGACATCCGCAAGCGTATCTTCACCTTCCCCGAGATGGGCAAGAAGGCCTACTTCGTCGCCGTCCCGACCTCTTCGGGTACCGGCTCCGAGTGCACGCCGTTCGCCATCATCACCGACAAGGAGACCGGCATCAAGTGGCCGCTCGCCGACTACGCGCTGCTCCCCAACATGGCTATCGTCGACGCCGACAACTGCATGACCGCCCCGCGCGGCCTGACCGCTGCCTCCGGCATCGACGTCATGACCCACGCCATCGAGTCCTACGTCTCCATCATGGCTTCCGACTACACCAAGGGCCTCTCCGAGCGCGCTGCCAAGCTCGTCTTTGAGAACCTGCCCTCCAGCTTCACGAACGGCGCCAAGGACCCGCACGCCCGCGAGGAGATGCACAACGCCTCCTGCATGGCCGGTATGGCCTTCGCCAACGCCTTCCTGGGCCTCAACCACTCCATGGCTCACAAGCTCGGCGCTTTCCATCACCTGCCCCACGGCATCGCTAACGCCGTCATCCTGACCCGCGTCATGCGCTACAACGCCGCCGAGGCTCCCGTCAAGATGGGTACCTTCTCCCAGTATCCTTACCCCAACGCGCTGCACAACTACGCCGAGATGGCCAAGTACTGCGGCATCGAGGGCAAGGACGACAAGGAGGTCTTCGAGAACTTCATCACGAAGCTCGAGGAGCTCAAGGACTTCATCGGTGTCAAGAAGACCATCGCCGACTACGGTGTTGACGAGCAGTACTTCCTCGACACCCTCGACGAGATGACCGAGCAGGCATTCAACGACCAGTGCACCGGCGCTAACCCGCGCTACCCGCTCATGAGCGAGATCAAGGAGCTCTACCTGGACGCCTACTACGGCCGCGAGCCCCAGGACTACGCCGTCTGCTAGTTTTTAGCACGGTTTTTTGCGGCGGGGGTGCACGGGTGTTTCACACACCCCCGCCGTCGCTTCTATCGCATCGTTGAAAGGATGCAACCATGCTGCTACCCGATTCCAAGACCGAGCTCGTCCGCCGTGGCAACAAGGTCGTTTACGACCTGGGCGACAAGATCGTCAAGGTCTTTAACGAGACCAAGCCTGTCTCCGACGTGTTCAACGAGGCTTTGAATCTTGCCCGCATCAATGAGTGCGGCATCCGCAGCCCCAAGGCTCTCGAGGTTTCCCAGCTCGAGAACGCCAACGGCTGGGCGCTCGTGACCGAGAAGGTTCCGGGCACCACCCTTGCCGAGAAGATGACTGCCGAGCCCCAGCGCTTTGGTGAGTACCTCGAGATGTTCGTCGACCTCCAGATCGAGATCCACGGCTACACCTCCCCGCTACTCAACCGTCAGCGCGACAAGTACGCCCGCATGATCGACAGCCTTGATCAGCTCAATGCCACCACGCGCTACAACCTTCAGGAGCGTCTGGACGGCATGACCAAGGAGTTCAAGGTCTGCCACGGCGACTTCAACCCCTCCAACGTCATCGTCGGCGACGACGGCCAGCTCTATGTGTGCGACTGGGCACACGCCACCCAGGGCTCCCCTGCTGCCGACGTTGCCACCACCTACCTGCTCTTTGCCCTCAACAGCAAGGATCAGGCTGAGGCCTACCTGGAGCTCTACTGCGACCGCGCCGACATGCCCATGCAGGTCGTGCGTCAGTGGACGAGCATCGTCGCCGCTTCCGAGCTCGCTCGTAAGCGCAACGTGAACGATGAGTTCCTGAAGAACTGGATCGACGTCGTCGATTATCAGTAATATCTGAGCGATTTATTTCGCATCGGAGGCACAA
>DBFAHJ010000215.1:0-9197 GCA_048227095.1 Collinsella aerofaciens
GACGAAACGCCCATGGCCGAGATGCCGTTTACAAAGATTCCGATGCTGCCCCACATAAGCGCGGCGATCAGCACCAGCACATAGCCCAGATTGCTTTTCTTCAACGCAGCCTCCTCGGTATTGTTTCCAATATGTTTCACACTACGTTATAGTCGTTATATACATTTTTCAAGACACAAATCGGCGAGCGGAAAAATCTGCTCCCCACATACTCATTGGGTAGTCATTGGGGACGCACTTAAATGACTGGTCATTCAAGAACGCCCCCCAACGACTAGGACTGTCCCCAACTGCCGGCAGAAAAGGAACGTTCCCAACGTCTAAGGCGCCGCTGGTTGAGCATAAGTCAGCGAGCGGGCCGCATTTGAGGCAAGGTGACGTGAAATCAGAACCACCCTTAAAAAGGGTGGTTTGCTCTTAGGGTATAACCCACGGGCCCCGGGCTCGCGTCTAAAGGCGCGGGCCCGGACTTCGTCCAGGCCTAGTGCATCTTGACCCGTGGCGCGCCGGTCGAACCGGCAGCATCACCCCCTCTTGAAGGGGTCCTCGTACTCCTTCACGCTCAGCTTGTCCAGCGCGATGTCGTGGGACTCCTGCTCCCTGATGTACTTGGCGATCGTCGCCTCGTTCAGGCCGACGGTGGACACGTAGTAGCCCTCCGCCCAGAACTTCCTGTTGCCGAACTTGTACTTGAGGTTGGCGTGCCTGTCGAATATCATCAGCGAGCTCTTCCCCTTCAGGTAGCCCATGACGCTCGCGACGCTGTACTTCGGCGGGATCGCCAGCAGCACGTGCACGTGGTCGGGCATCAGGTGCCCCTCGATTATCTCGATCCCCTTGTACTCGCACAGCTTCCTGAGGATCTCCCCTATGTCGCTCCTGATTTGGTTGTAGATCACTTTGCGCCTATACTTCGGCGTGAACACGATGTGGTACTTGCACATCCACTTCGTGTGGGAAAGGCTGTAGGCCTTCTGGGCCATGGCGACCACCCCTTCGACTCGAATTCTTGACGGCCTGAACAATCGTCAATATCGGTCGGAGGGGTGGCTTTGTAAAGCCGTTTGTCTCCACCCGCGTAGCGGGTGGTTTAAAGCTGGCCGCTGCGCGGCCAGCAGACTAAAGTCTTGAACAAAAGGGCGCTGACCTTCTGGTCGCGCCCTTGAAGTTGAACGTCAGATTGTCCAAATGCGGCCCGCGCAGCGTCGAGTAGTTACGCGGTTCGTAGAACCGCGTAACTAACAAATGAGCATCGCGTCGCCAAAGCTGAAGAAGCGGTAGCGCTCCTCGATGGCGGCGGCGTAGGCATCCATGATCTGGTCGCGGGTGGCAAGTGCGCTCACAAGCATCATGAGCGTGGAGCGCGGCACGTGGAAGTTCGTGATCAGCGCGTCGACCACGTGATAGGTCGAGCCGGGCATGAGGTAGAGCTGCGTCGTCGCGTTCTCGCGCACCACGATGTCGCCGCGGCCGAGCGTATCGGCCCCGTCCTCGCGGCCCTCAAAATAGCGCGCCGTCACAGCCGGATCGGACACCGGAGCATCGGCGTCAAACGCGCTTTCGAGCGAGCGTACTGCGGTAGTGCCGACGGCGATCACGCGGTGCCCCTCGGCCTTCGCCTTATGCACGGCGTCGACAACCTCCTGCGACACGTGGTAACGCTCGGTGTGCATGACGTGCTGCGTGGGGTCGTCCTCCTCCACCAGACGGAAGGTATCAATACCCACCTCGAGCTCGACGGCGGCAAACTTCGCGCCCTTGGCCTCGATAGCGGCCATGAGCTCGGGAGTAAAGTGCAGACCCGCCGTAGGAGCGGCAGCCGAGTGCTCCTCCTTCATGGCGTAGACGGTCTGGTACTTCTCGGGATCGCCCTCGTAATCGGTAATGTAGGGCGGCAGCGGAACGTGACCGGCAGCATGAATGGCCTCGTCGAGCGTGCGCGGCTCTCCAGCGGCATTGCAACCGGCCGGCTCAAAGCGCACCAGTCGGCCGCCGCGGCTATCGGTGACAAAGTCGACGACCTCGGCCGTCAGCACCACGGGCGCGCCCTCGGGTGCATGGGCGCCGCCGGCGCGATACTCAATCTGAGCACCGGGCTTCAGACGCTTGCCCGGCTTGACCAGGCACTCCCAAACGTGACCCAGCGGATCAACATCCTCGCGGCGCTTGAGCAGCAGCGTCTCGACCACACCGCCCGAGCCTGCCTTGCGACCGATAAGACGGGCCGGCATCACGCGCGTCTGGTTGATGACGAGCACGTCGCCCGGCTCGATATAGTCGATGATGTCGCGGAAGATGCGGTGCTCAACGGTACCGCCGTGCTCTAGCGGCGTTCCTGTCTCGGAGCCTTTGCGATCAACCACCAGCAGGCGGCAGGAGTCGCGCGGCTCGGCAGGAGCTTGGGCGATCAGTTCCTCAGGAAGGTTGTAGTCAAAATCATCGGTACGCATCTTTGCCTCTTTCACAAAGCGCGTCAGTCGAAAAAATCGACTGACGCGCGCATCATTCTCCCCTGTATCCTATCAGCTTGTTGAGAGAAATATAGTATGGCAAACAGATTTGCGACTGTTTTCTCAACGCCCCGCTACTTAAGCGTTGCGTACATCACCGCCTTAATCGTATGCATGCGATTCTCCGCTTCTTGGAAAACACGAGATTTATCGGACTCAAAAACCTCGTCCGTGACTTCCATTTCGGTGACTCCAAACTTCTCAGCAATTTCGGCACCAACAGTAGTATTAGTATCGTGGAAGCTCGGAAGGCAGTGGAGGAAAATCGCCTCGGGCTTTGCCATAGACATCACCTCAGCGGTCACACGATACGGCGACATTAGCTTAATGCGGCTTTCCCACAGCTCTGCGGGCTGACCCATGCCAACCCAAACATCCGTGTAAATTACATCGGCATCACGAGCGCCTTCCTCAATATCCTCTGTAATGGTAATCGTCGATCCATGCTCGGCCGCAATACGACTACATTCTGCAAGGAGTTCAGGGTCATAGGATGTAGCCCCCTCCGAATTTCCCCCGATTGGGCCGCAAGAACAGTAGTTAATGCCGAGCTTAGCGCAAATGACCATGAGCGAATCGGCGACGTTTCCGGCCGCCTTACCAAAAAATGTAAGTTTCCTGCCCTTAATCTCTCCAAACTCTTCACGCATGGTCAGAATATCGGCAAGCACTTGAGTCGGGTGAAATTCAGTAGTCAGCCCATTCCAAACGGGAACCCCAGCTTTTGCAGCAAGCTCCTCAACCTTCGTCTGCTCAAAGCCGCGGTATTCAATTCCGTCATACATGCGGCCAAGGACGCGAGCCGTGTCCTCAATCGACTCCTTTTTGCCCATCTGGGACGAGCCCGGATCCAAATAAGTTACACCCATGCCAAGGTCAAGTGCACCAACTTCGAAGGCGCAACGAGTACGCGTGGAAGTCTTCTCAAATAGCAAAACAATATTCTTACCTTCAAGGTATTTATGCGGAACACCGGCACGCTTCATGCTTTTGAAGTTAGCAGAAAGCTCAAGCAGATACTCAATCTCTTCCGTCGTGTAATCAAGCAGCTTCAGAAAACTGCGCCCAGCGATGTTAACACCCATATTCGCCATCTCCTATCACAGTGGATTTGCAACTAAATATCTTCGCGCCAGAAGGGCATGCTCATGCAGCGCGGGCCGCCACGACCGCGGGACAGCTCCTCGGAGGGAACGACCAAAAGTTCCAAACCGTTCTTGTAGAGCTCATCATTTGTGACAACATTGCGCTCGTAAACACAGACTTTACCAGGAGCAACGGCAAGAGTGTTCGACCCGTCGTTCCACTGCTCGCGAGATGCCTCAACCATATCGCCGGCACCGCACTCAATAAGCTGCACCTTCTCCACGCCAGTAGCCATTTCAAGAATATGTTCAAGCGTGTCATCAATCTCTTGAACAGCGACCATTCCCTCAGAGTCACCACGAGTCAGACGATAAACACGAAGGGTCTCAAAAATACCGGGATAAACTGTGAACTTATCGAAATCCACCATGGTGCAAACGGTGTCAAGATGCATGTAAGCATAGCCGTTGGGGATTTTAATAGCGTAAACGGTATCGATCTCAGAATTCCCAGATCCCCAGAACAAATTCTTTGCAAGCTCCTCAATCGCAGCCGCCTCAGTTCGCTGGCTAATTCCAATAGCCAAGGTATGAGCGTTAATGTTAAGCACATCACCGCCCTCGATATGCCAGGGATTCTTATGGTCGTACCAAATCGGAGTCCCTACATAATCGGGATGGTATTTGAAAATCGCTTCATAGAAGGGCACTTCACGATCTCGCTGTTTCCAATACATATGGTGAAGCAGAACGCCTTTGCCCACGGAAGCAAGAGGATCGCGAGAGAAATACGAGCTCGGAAGAGGCTTCAACACCAAATCATCGGGCTTCGCATCCTCATTATCCATCATACTAAGCGTAGTCGAGACGCGAGGCAGCTCAAGGTCACGATAACGATACCCCCCCATAGCCTCAAGTACAAACTGATACGAATCTGAAATAGCGTCGAGCTTTTCACGAACAGCCTGCTCAAGCAGAGGATTGACAATCCCGCTCTCAGCCATAAATGTATCGGTAAACTCAGCGCGAGCCGAGGGGCATGCATCCAGCGCCTCAGCAACGAGTTTCTCCATATAGAGAACCTCAACACCTTCGCTCCTCAGAAGATCCGCAAAGGCATCATGCTCCTTTTGAGCCACATCAAGATAGAAACAGTCGTGAATCCAGACATCCTCGAACTCTTCCGCCTTTACGTTCACAAGGTCACGACCGGGGCGGTGAAGCACAACTTTCTTGAGCTTACCAATCTCGCTGTGTACATTCAGTCCTTTAGACATTCCTGTTACTCCATTTCAGCCATGAAACCTACAGGGCAATAAGTCCCGAGATTGCTACGAATACGATATTGATGAGCGACACGACCAAGAAGAATTTCCAAACGGTCTTCCACCACTGGCCAAGCTTGATCTTACACACGCCCAAACCCGCTACAAGAATGGCGCTAGTAGGACAGATCAAAGACATCGTCGCGCTACCCATGGAGAGAGCCCACACGGCAGCCTCGGGATTAAGGCCCATGAGTTCGGTCAAAGGTCCAAAAATGGGAGCGGTCAGTGCTGCAAGGCCAGATGAGCTGGGAACCAGAATCGCCAGGAGGTTCTCAACCGCATAAAGAAGCGTAGTAAAGAGAACCGCCGGGATGCCGCCCAGACCAGTAGCGAGCGCATTGAGGATGGTATCAATGATCATGCCGTCAGAGGCAATGACAAGGATGCCACGCGCAAGTCCAACGACAATTGCCGAGAAAGCAAAGTCAGCGATACCCGCAACAAATTCCTGAGCGATGACGTCCTGACTAAAGCCCGCAATAACACCAGCCAACAGGCCCATGGCCAAAAAGACCGCAGAAATCTCGTTCATATACCAGCCCTGGGTCACAAGTCCCCAGATGATAAGGCACATACCAGCGATAAATACCGCAAGCACGCCTTTTTGACGACCCGTAAATTCCGCGTCAAGGGCAGATTCATCGGCAGCGAACTCGACTTTCTTGGCGATATCATCCTCAAATGTGATCGATGACTCAGGGTTCTTCTTTACCCTTCGTGCATGGAGGACAACCCAAGTAATTGCAACGGCGGTCAAAACAACCCAGGCAATCATACGCAGCCACAGCTGGGGGTTGCCCTGAATACCAAGAATACCTTGCGCAATGAGAACATTAAACGGATTAATCGTTGAGGCGATGTAACCCGTGCGCGCTCCAACGAACACGACCATGAACGCCGTCATCGAGTCGAAGCCCATAGCCATCATAATTGGCATGAAGATCGCAAAGAACGGAAGAGTTTCTTCCGCCATGCCAAAGCTCGTTCCGCCCAATGCAAAGAGAACCATCGCAATAGGAATAATTAGAATGTCTTTGTTCTTAAAGCGGCGAACGACACGACCCATTCCGCTCGTGATAGCGCCCGTTTTAGTAATAACCTGAAACGAACCGCCCACAATCAAGATGAATGCAACGACCTCAATTGCCTCTTGTATACCGCGCGTTGGAGCCTGAAGAACATCGAAGACGCCTTGTCTGAGATCTACTTCATCCCCGGTTTCCTCGTCAATATATGTCTTTTCACTCTGCTCATACGTACCTGCGACAGTGACTTCACGACCGTTCACCTCCTGACGCTGATAGGACCCAGAGGGAACAATCCACGTGAGAACAGCGAAGATGACCATAAGTGCAAAGATGATCGCATATACGTGCGGGACCTTGAACTGCTTGATGCCTTTCGAACTTTCCGCTGCCATTTCTCCTCCTTCATTCCTTTTCCCATCTATCCAGCTGGCACCATAAATGTATGAGGTTGCTCAGCGTTGGTCGGCCAACCATCGCCATCGTGTCGCTTTTCACCTATGAACGGCAGCTAAAGTGACGTTATTAATCAATCTGATTTTTAAAATTGATGTTATTTATCAATTACATACGTCTTTTAACTTTTCCGCAACACAACAAGGAACCTGCCTTAGCCTTATATAAAAACCAGCAGGACAGGAGACAGACATGCAAGGCGTACACATAACAAATGAAATCGGTCATTTAAAAGCCGTACTTGTCCATCGACCTGGAGCTGAAACACAAAACTACCCTGATGCCGACTTCAGCCAAGTTTTCTCCCTGCGAAAATGGAGCGGTCGTTTTGACCTCGACAAAGCAATATATGAGCACGATTCCATGGTTCAATTGCTTAAGAAGCATGGCGTAGAAACCATTGAAATTAGGGACCTTCTCGAAGACTCACTTGAAACTGAGCCCCAATCACTTAAATATTTTATTGATGACTACCTCCGTTGCAGCGGAGCAACAGGCAGAGAGTTCCTCGAGACAATAACCCAGCTGTTTGAGAACGCTAAGAACACCCAGGAATTGGTGAATATAGTACTTAACGGCATTCGCTTTGGAGACACTGAGCTATGTTCAAACCAGTCGGAAACACTACGAGCGCTCGTGCACGAGCAATTTGACCCCGCCTCGCTCTTGGTCAATCCCCTCAACACGCTTTTTTTCACTCGTGATCCTGCTGTGGTAGTCGGAGACGGCATCATCCTAAATCATATGTATTGGCCTGAGCGTGATCGTGAGGTCGCCTTATACCGGCAGATATTCACCCACCACAAGATCATGGGAGAAACCCCAGTATGTGATTTGAACAGGAGTAGTTACCATATCGAAGGCGGAGACATTCTTGTTATCAGTGCTAAGACAATTTTAGTTGGAATCTCTGACCGAACTGAACCCGCCGCCGTCGAGTCACTTGCAAAAGAGCTCCTGACCTCAAATAAATTCCAGACCACCGAGCTAATTGCGATTCGAGTCCCCTCTGACGGGCTGCGTATCCACCTCGATACGTTCATAAGTAGAATTGATCACGACGCGTTCCTCATCGATCGTGAGATATGCAATGCCGTTGATGCATACAGCATTCAACTAAAACGATCCGGAAAGGGCCTTACGATCACTCCTATCGATCGCACGATTCCGGAAATACTCTCTGCAGCCTGTTGCGAACCAATAAAAGTAATTGACTGCGGAGGCGGGAATCAAACCGCCTACGAAAGAGAGCGCCGGAACAACGCAACGTCTATCCTTGCGCTCTCGCCAGGAAAACTATGCGTATATGAAGAAAACGTTTGGACCAACGAAGCGCTTGAGAAAGCAGGAATGGAATTATTCCCGTTATCCATTGACGAGCTCACCAAAGGCTATGGTGGCACAAACTGTCTATGCCTCCCCCTGTGGCGAGAGGATCTATAGCCATGGGCTTCGGGGCAAATATTCGTAAACTCCGCACCATGGAGCATCTTGGTCAGGCGCAACTTGCAGAGATGATGGGGGTATCTAAAGAGACCGTTTGTCGTTGGGAAAAAAGTCGGTATGCCCCCCGTGAGCGCCATATTGAAAAGTTACAAGCGCTCTTCGGTTGCACCCGCGATGAACTTGTTGGCGAGGAAAACGGTTTGGCCGTAAAGCTCGCAAATAAAAGAATCGTCACCGACGAAGACCCTGCTATCCACGAAATGGAGGGCGCATTTCCCGTCATCGATATCGAATCGCAAAAGCGCCGCATCACGCACAGCCAACAAAATGCTTGCGCGCCCGTAGACGTAGCCAAGCGTCACCCACATAGCGTTTTCGTTAAAATCAAAGGTGACGAAATGTCCCGCATTTACCCTCCCGGCAGCTTACTACTTGTCGATACCACCGCAAAGCCTTGGAACGGCTGTGCTGTATTGGCGCTCGCAGACGGTAAAACACCGGTAATTAGGCGATTTGCAGAAGGAAACGACATGATTGTGCTGTCGTCCCATTCATATGCAACAGCAAGTCCGGATCTGATGTTTAACAAACGGAGGATTAGAATCATAGGAGTCGTCGTTTGGTATCAAGCGAGCCACGATCACACGCTTAATTAAATCGACTTTCCCAAAAACGACCGTACCGCACAGACAGCTCAAGGCCCCAGCCCAAATGAACTACTTTTTGGCGGCTTTGCGCTCGTCGCGGATACGGGCGCGGTCCATGGCCGCCTCGACAGCCGAGAAGCGGCAACCACAGTAGTTCTGCCGATACATGCCAAGCTCGCGCGAACGGCGTGTCGCCTCGGGGTAATACGGGCGAAAATCGCGAATCACCGGGGTGAGACCGCGGGCGGCAGCCAGACGCTCCAACACATCATTGCAGGTTTCGAACAACTGGTACGGCGAGACGGCGAGCGTCGTGCCCACAAACTCAAACCCGCGCTCCTGGGCCACGCGGCACGCCTCGGCCAGACGCAGGGCATAGCACGCGCGACAGCGACGGGCTCGGTCGGCACCCAGCGGCGCCACGCCGGTCTCCCAGCGATCGCGGTCCTCCCCTGCCTCGATGAGCTCGATGTCGCCATCGGCACACCACCGGCGCAGCTCGTCCAAGCGGCGCTGCCATTCATCGCGCGGTTGAATATTGGGGTTGGTCCAGCAAATCGTGGGCTCAAACCCCTCCTCGCGCAGCAGGCGAACCGGCTCAAGCGAGCATGGTGCACAGCACGCATGCAGCAACAACGACTTCATCGACATCTCCTCACCCAAAAAAGCGCACGCCAAAGGACGTATCCTCGCAGGCGAC
>DBFAHJ010000216.1:0-4473 GCA_048227095.1 Collinsella aerofaciens
TCTCGGCCGACATGGCGGTGTTGGGGTACTTGGTGGCGTGCAGGTCGTGGGACTCGATAAAGCCCGCACACTGGGCAATGGCTTGGCCGTGGCTGTAAACCTCGCGCACGTCGGCGAGCTTGGTGCCGGGCTTGACGAGCATGTTGTGGTCGATCTTGAGGCGAAGCGAGCGCACGATGTGGAAGTCGAACTGGGCGAGCAGGTCGTAGACGGCGTTGACCGAGCCGGCGGTGGAGTTCTCGATGGGCAGCACGCCAAACTCGCAGAAGCCGTCGCGCACAGCGCGCATAACGCCTTCGAAGGTCTCGAAAAACGCGATGTCGGGCACGTCGAAGAGTTTGCACGCGGCGATCTGGCTATAGGCACCTTCCACGCCCTGGCAGGCAACTGTGGCCGTTTGAGGGAAGGGCGTGTCAAAGGCTGCAGCCGTGGCGTGGGCCTTTTGCGAGACGGTGATGCCCTTGAGCTCGTTGATGTAGCGCTGCTGCTCGGCCTTGCTCATGCTCATAAGGAGGCGGAACAGGGTGATGGTCTGCGCCTCGTAGCGCTCGGGCGCGCGGCTGGCGAGGTTGTTGAGTTTTGAGCGCTCGCGGGCGGGGTCAAAGACGGCCTTGCCCATCTCGATCTTTGATTTGGCGACCTCGGTGGCAATGTCCATTCGCTCGACAAAGCTATTGAGGAGCGTGGTGTCGATGCCATCGATGGCCTGGCGGATGTCAGCAAGGTCCATAGGGACCCCTTTCGTGAATGGTTGCCTGGGGTAGTTAATTTGGGACGGGGCTTTTTTAGCTACCCTTTGACTGTCGACGAATCGATGGGTGCCAGGGCAAATATCAACTGGCATATGGGGGTAGCTAAAATAGCCCCGTCCCAAATTAACTACCCTTGGGGTGGGTGGACTAAAGCTGTCCGGCGTCTTCTAGGAGGGCGTCCCAAATTGCGAGGGCGGCGGCTGCTTCGGCTACGGGGACAGCTCGGGGGACGATGCAGGGATCGTGACGACCGTGGACCGAGAGTTCGACATTTTCCATGGCGTCCATGTCCACGGTCTGCTGCTCGCGGCCAATGGAGGGCGTCGGCTTTACGGCCATACGCCACATGACGGGCGCGCCGGTCGAAATACCGCCCAGGATGCCGCCGGCGTTGTTGGATTCGACCTCGATCTTTCCGGTCTCGGCGTCGATGCGATACGGATCGTTGTTCTCGCTGCCGCGCATGGCGGCCACGGCAAAACCCATGCCAAACTCCACGCCCTTTACGGCGGGAATGCCAAACGCGATTTGCGCGATGCGGTTCTCGATACCGTCGAACATGGGGTCGCCGATGCCCGCGGGAAGCCCGTAAATGCCGCACTCCACGATGCCGCCGATGCTGTCGAGTTCGTCGCGCGCGGCTAGGATCTCCTCGCGCATGCGGCCGGCTGCGGCGGCGTCAATGCACGGCAGATCGTTCGTAAGGATCGCCTTGCGGTCGGCCTCGCGATAGACCATATCGTCCATCGGCAGGTCGGAGATGCCGCCGATCTGCGCGACGTGCGCCATGACCTGAATGCCGCGGGCCTCGAGTACCTGCAGTGCAATGCCGCCGGCGATGCATAAGGGGGCCGTTAGGCGGCCGGAAAAATGCCCGCCACCAGCGACATCGTGCATGTTGTGATACTTCACACGCGCCGGGTAATCGGCATGTCCCGGACGGGGCTTGCGGCGCAGCTCGGAGTAATCCTTGGAGCGCGTGTTGGTGTTCTCGATAATCGCGGCAATGGGCGCGCCGGTGGTATGTCCATCGACAACACCGGCGATGATGTGGGCGGCGTCGGCCTCGCGGCGTTTGGTCGCGGTCTCGTCGCGGCCGGGGGCGCGACGGTCGAGGAAGGCCTGCAGCTTCTCCTGGTCCACAGCGATGCCCGCCGGGATGCCATCGAGCGAGCAGCCGATAGCGGGGGAGTGCGATTGGCCGAAGATGCTTAAGTGCAATACGTTGCCAAAGGTCGAGGACATGCTATTCCTCCTCGAGTGTGACCTTGCCGCCCAACAGGCGGTAGTGGTCGAAGAAATCGGGATAGGACTTGTTGACGGCCTCGGCGCCGTGGATCACGACCTCGCCGGTGGCACGGCTCGCAGCGATGGCGGCCATCATGGCGATGCGGTGGTCGTTGTGCGAATCGACCTCGCCGCCGGTGAAGGCATCGACACCCTTGATGATGAGGTCGTCACCGGCGATGCGCACCTGTGCGCCCAGCGCGGTGAGCTCGCGGGTGGTGGTGACCAGACGGTCAGATTCCTTGATGCGCAGGCGCGCACAGTCACGGATGAACGTGCGGCCCTGAGCCAGCGAGGCCACGGCCGAGATAACGGGTACCAGGTCGGGAATGTCGTGGGCGCTCATCTCAAAGCCGGCGAGCTTGTCGGACTGCACGGTGGCGGCGTTGGTGGAGCGCACGATGCGGGCGCCAAAGCGCGAAAGCGCGGCAAGCACGTTGCGGTCGCCCTGCGCGGAGCTCAGCGACACGCCCTCCACGGTGATGGGGTCGGTGCCGATGGCGCCAGCGCACAACCAAAAGGCGGCGTTGGACCAGTCGCCCTCGACGGCCACGCTGCCGGGCGTGCGGTACGAGCCACTGCTCACGCGGTAGTTCGTGACCTCGGGCTGACCGTCCTTGGCGGGAATGCGCTCGACGTTGACCTCAACGCCAAAGGCCTTCATGGCCTGGATCGTTAGGTTGATGTAGGGGCGGCTCTCAATGAGGCCGGTCACCTGCACGCAGGAGGGCTTGGCCAGTAGCGGGGCTGCCAGCAGCAGGCCGGAGATGTACTGCGAGCTCACATTGCCCGGCAGCACAAAGGTGCCCGGGCGCATGCGGCCGCTCGTCTTGAGCGGAAAGCCGCCCAGACCCTGCAGGTCGCAGCCGGCGGCGATAATCTCGTCCGAGAGCGGGGACAGCGGGCGGGCGCCCAAGCGTCCCTGACCCACAAAAGTTGCTTCTGCGCCCAGCGCGCAGGCGACGGGCAACATAAAGCGGAGCGTGGAGCCGCTTTCGCCGCAGTCGAGCGTTCCGCCGGCAAGTGCCTTGAGCAGGCCAAACTCAATACTCTTCATAGTGGGATGGACCTGGAAGCCATCCTCGACGGTCTCGATGCGAGCGCCCAGTGCCGTAAGGCAACGCACCGTAGCCTCGATGTCGGCGCAGGTGGTGTTGCAGGTAACGTGCGTCTCGCCGTTGGCAAGCGCGGCGCAGATGATCAGGCGATGCGCCATCGACTTGGACGCGATGGCGGGAACGGTGCCCTTAAGCGGGGACGGGGTGATGCGGGCTAGCATGCGAATGCGTCTCCCTTCTGGCCGAGGCCCTCGGCAATGAGTTCGTGGAAAGTGGAAAGCGGCGTGCGGTCGATGCTGCAGCGGCCGATGCCGTGCGGAATCACCAGGTCGATGGTGTCGCCCGCGCGCTTCTTGTCGTGGAGCGCCTCGGCAAAAACGGCATCGGCATCTAGGTCGCAGCGGGTCTTGAGGCCATGGCGGGCGCAGAGCTCCTCGATACGACCGGGCAGTGCAGCATCGCAAATGCCGTGCAGGGCCGCGGCGCGCGTGATGATGCCCATACCGATCGACACGCAGTTGCCGTGTCCGAGCTCAAAGTGCTCGCAAGCCTCGACGGCGTGTCCGGCGCTGTGTCCAAAGTTGAGGAGCTTGCGCTGGTTGATCTCGCGCTCGTCGGCAACGACCACGGCGCGCTTGATGTCGATATTGCGGGCGATGATGAGCGCTACGCGGGCCACATCGCGGTTGAGTAGCTCAAGCGTAAGCGGGGTCTTCTCCAGTTCGGCGAAAAGCTCCGGGTCGGCGATCACGGCATGCTTGATGACCTCGCCGCAGCCGTCGGCGAACTGCTCGGGCGTGAGGGTGGCCAGGCACCCCACGTCGGCGATAACCACGCTCGGCTGCCAAAAGGCGCCGGCCAAGTTCTTGCCGGCAGCCAGGTCGATGGCGGTCTTGCCGCCCACCGACGAATCCACCATGGCGAGCAGACTCGTCGGGATCTGCACAAACTTGCAGCCGCGCATGTAGGTGGCGGCCACAAAGCCCGCCACGTCGCCCACGACGCCGCCGCCGAGTGCCACGATCACGTCGGAGCGCGAAAGCTCGTGCTCGGCCACAAACTCTAAAATGGCAACGTAGGTCTCGGCGCGCTTATGGGCCTCGCCAGCCTCGAAGGTGCAGATGCTCACCTCGTAGCCTGCGGATTCGAGGCTCTGCTTAACAGGCATCTGGTAGAGGGGGCCTACGTTGGTGTCCGTCACGATGACAGCGCGCGAGCCGCCGGCGGTGGCTCGAACGAGCGGTCCCGCCTGCTCCAGCAAAAACGTGCCAACATGCACCTGGTAGGGGCGTGCAGTGTCGATATCGATGGTAATCGCCATAAGCTATGGTCCTTTCGACCTGGCGTGATAGGTGGTCTAGTGGGAGGCCTCGTCG
>DBFAHJ010000217.1:0-3236 GCA_048227095.1 Collinsella aerofaciens
CGAAAAGCCCCTTCATCAAATTGCCCGGACGCCGCAAGCACCACCTCACAAGCGGTATCACCGAGCGAGTCGGAGATAACGATAACGGTGGGACGAGCGGTGACCGGGCAATCCATGCGGGGCTCCTTTTGCGCTTATGCGCAAGCTGGCTTACTTTTTGCGGGCAAGCTCACCGATGTTGGCGATGCCGGAGAAAACGGCCTCGAAGCGGTTGAGCAGCTTAAGGCGATTATCGCGGAGCTGCTCATCCTTGTCCATGACCATAACCTCATCGAAGAAGCGGTCGATGGGGGCACGCAGGGCGGCGAGGGCGGCAAATGCGGCCGGGTAATCCTCGGCAGCAAGGGCGGCATCGACAGCGGTCTGGGCAGCCTCGGAGGCATCGGCAAGCGCAAGCTCGACCTCGCCCATCAGGCTGCGGTCGTACTCCGCACCCAGCTCGGGCTTGGAGATGTGCGCGGCGCGGGCATAGGCGGTAGCCAGGTTGTCGAAGGTCTCGGCATCGTTCTTGCGGGCCTCGTCGAGCGCGGCGCAGCGGGCGAAAAAGACGGACGGGGCGATGATGTGCACCGCCGAGACGGCGGCGACGGTATCGGCCGGGATCTTTTCGTCGCGGGCCATGCTCACCAGGCGGCCATGGAAGAAGTCACGAACCTGCTGAGCGACCTCGGCGGCGTCGAACTCAATGCCCTGCTCGCTATAGAGCTCAAGGGCGAAGTCGATGAGCGACGTGGGGTCGATCGGCAGACGGTCGCGCAGGATGTTGATGATGCCGATAGCGGCGCGACGCAGCGCGTAGGGGTCCGAAGAGCCGGTCGGGGGCTCGCCGATGGCAAAGATACCGGCGATGGTATCGAGCTTGTCGGCACAGGCCACGATGCAGCCAGCGGTGCCCTCGGGCAGCTCGTCACCAGCAAAGCGGGGACGATAATGATCGCGAATGGCGTGGGCGACCTCGTCGTTCTCCCCCATCGCGATCGCGTAATAACCGCCCATCACGCCCTGCTGGCTCGTGAACTCGACGACGGCGTTGGACACCAGGTCTGCCTTGCACAGGTGCGCGGCGCGAGCAGCGTCGGCGGCGAGGTGGGCACCAAGATGGGCCTCACGGGCAATAGCGAGCGCGAGCTGCTCAATGCGCTCGGACTTGGCGAGTACGCTACCGAGCTTCTCCTGGAAGGCAACCTTGGCCAAACGCTCACGGAACTCGTCGAGGGAGATCTTCAGGTCCTCCTCGTAGAAGAACTTAGCGTCGTCCAGACGGGCGCGAACGACGCGCTCGTTACCGTCGATCACGCGCTCGGCATTCTCGGGCTTGCTGTTGGAGACGACCACGAACTCACGCGTGAGCTTACCCTCGCCGTCATAGATCGGGAAGTAGCGCTGGTTGGTGAGCATGGACTCGCAGATAATCTCGTGCGGGACCTTGAGGAACTCCTCATCGAAGGTACCGACGAGCACCGTCGGCCACTCGCAGAGGTTGATGACCTCCTCAAAGACCTTCTTAGGCGTATCGACATGGCAGCCGGGACGGGCAGCCTCGACCTCGGCGATACCGGCGAGGATGGCCTCACGACGACGCTCGGCAGAAAGCACACCGGCGTCCTCAAGCACCTGCTCGTAGACGGCAGGGCTGGCGACCACATGGTCACCGGGGCCCAGGACGCGATGACCGCGCGTGGTGTTGCCGCTCGTCACGTCGGCAAACGACACGGGCACAACATCCTCGCCCAAAAGGCAGCAGATCCAGCGGACCGGACGAACAAAGGTCGCATGCTCGTGACCCCAGCGCTGGCTGCGGTAGTTGGGCCACTGCAGGCCGGCGATGGTCTTCTCGCACAGAGCGGTCAGAATCGGCGTAGCCGGTGCGGAGGGAATGTTCTTCTCGGCGAACACATACTCGCGACCGTCAGTGTCCTCGCGACGGACCAGGTCCTCGGTAGCCACACCGCACTTGCGGGCAAAGCCCTGGGCGGCCTTGGTGGCGTTACCGTCAGCGTCGAAGGCAATGTTGGCCGCGGGGCCACGCTTGACCTCGTGAACCTCATCGGTCGCGGTGGCGACGTCGGCCACGAGTGCAGCCAGACGACGCGGGCTCGAGATCACGCGGACCTCGCCGTGGGCCAGACCGGCCTCATCGAGACCCTTGGCGATCATGGTGCCAAGCTGCTTGACGGCATTGTTCAGCGGCGCGGAGGGCATTTCCTCCGTACCGATCTCAAACAGGAAATCCTTAGCGTCTGCCATGGCTTACGCCACCTCGCCTTCCTGGTCGGCATTCTCGTTGACTCCGGCGACCTCGGCCATGTAGGCCTCGCAGCACGCCTTGGCGACGGCGCGGACGCGCAGGATGTAGTTGGCACGCTCGACCGCGGACAGGGCGCCGCGGGCATCGAGCAGGTTAAAAGCGTGGCTGCACTTCATGACACAGTCGTACGCCGGCAGCGGCAGCTTGCGCTCCAGGCAGGAATGGCACTCGGCCTCGTAGTCGTCAAACTTCTGACGCATCATCTCGACGTTGGCGACCTCAAAGTTATAGGCACTGAACTCGCGCTCGTTCTCGAGGAACACGTCGCCATAGGTCATGGGCGTTCCGTCGGGCAGATAGCTCCACACCAGGTCGTAGACGGAGTTGACGCCCTGGGCGTACATGGCGATACGCTCCAGGCCATAGGTGATCTCGACGGGCACGGGGTCGACCTCGATGCCGCCCACCTGCTGGAAGTACGTAAACTGCGTGACCTCCATGCCGTTGAGCCAGACCTCCCAGCCAAGGCCCCAGGCGCCGAGCGTCGGGCTCTCCCAGTCGTCCTCGACAAAGCGGACGTCATGGTCGTTGGGGTCCAGACCGATAGCGGCAAGAGACCCCAGGTAAAGCTCCTGGGCGTTGACCGGTGAGGGCTTGATGAGCACCTGGAACTGATAGTAGTGCTGCATGCGGTTGGGGTTCTCGCCGTAGCGGCCGTCGGCGGGACGGCGGCAAGGCTGCGCATAGCAGGTGCGCCACTCGGCGGGACCGAGCGAGCGCAGCGTGGTCGCGGTATGGAAGGTACCGGCACCGACCTCGGAGTCATAGGGCTGCATAATGACGCAGCCCTGCTCGCCCCAGTACTGCTGGAGGCGCAGGATGATGTCTTGGAAGGAAAGCGATGAAGCGTTCATGCCTCTAATATCCCCTCGTCGAAACGATTACACGGTTAGGTACTGTACTATAGCGGTTTTTAGTCGATAGCGCC
>DBFAHJ010000218.1:0-6345 GCA_048227095.1 Collinsella aerofaciens
ATCCATCGAGATTCATATTTCACTCACATTGTTTACGCAGGTAAAGTGCGTGGCACGTTCCCAGTGTGCGGCGGAGGGGGCGGGCCTGAGACATATTAAGGTTGCTGCTCTACAGTCCTGCTCACGACGGAGAGCACATTAAGTGCTCTCCTGTTCGTGCGGAACTCGCGACAACCTTAATATGTCTCAGGCCCGCCCCCTCCGCCGCACACTGGGAACGTGCCACGCACTTTACCTGCGTAAACAATGTGAGTGAAATATGAATCTCGATGGATACGCCCGCAGCCGTGTATACTAAACAGCTGTGTGTAACCAGGGGAGTATTCTGGCTGGACAAAATGCCTGCTTAATAGGGTTGTCAGGTAGTCCGGGCGAAATACAAGGCTGGGGAGCACGTCGTGTAAGTAGTGGTCCTCTAGGGGCGTACGCTCGGTGGTGTACGCATTGTCCCAAGACCACGCGAGAGTTGGGATCATATCTTGATCAGCATGATTCTCGGCCGCAAGATTGGCATGACCCAGGTTTGGGACGAGGACGATAACGTCGTTCCCGTCACTGTCATCCAGGCTGGCCCCTGCGCTGTCTCGCAGGTTAAAACTCAGGCAACCGACGGCTATGACGCCGTCCAGATCGGTTTCGGCGACATCAAGGCCAAGAACGTGAACAAGCCCATGGCTGGTCACTTCGCTAAGGCTGGCGTCGAGCCTGTCCGCTTCCTTCGTGAGGTCCGCGTCGAGAACGGCGAGGAGCACAAGGTCGGCGAGGTCGTTACCGTCGCTGATTTCGCTGATGTCGAGAAGGTCGACGTCATCGGTACCTCCAAGGGTAAGGGCTTCCAGGGTCGCATCAAGCGCTGGGGTCAGCGCCGCGGTCCTATGACGCATGGTTCTCACTTCCAGCGTCACCCCGGTTCTATCGGTCAGTGCGCCTATCCTGCGCGCGTCCTCAAGGGCGTCAAGATGGCCGGTCACATGGGTAACGAGCGCGTTACCGTCAAGAACCTTTCCGTTGTCCGCATCGATGCCGAGCAGAACCTCATCTTGGTCAAGGGCGCTGTCCCGGGTGCCAAGAATGGTCTCGTCGCCATCCGTATGGCCTAAGGGCCCAGCCCATTTAGCCCAGCGTCATACCAAGGAGAACACTTAAATGGCAAAGTTTGAAGTAAAGAACAGCGAGGGCAAGAAGGTCGCCGAGGCCGAGCTCGCCGCTGAGGTGTACGGCATCGAGCCGAACATCCACGTTATGCACCACATCGTCAAGTGCCAGATGGCCTCTTGGCGTCAGGGCACCCAGTCTGCTAAGGGTCGCTCTGAGGTTTCCGGTGGCGGCAAGAAGCCTTGGCGTCAGAAGGGCACCGGCCGTGCCCGCCAGGGTTCCATCCGTGCTGCCCAGTGGCGTCACGGTGGCGTTGTCTTCGCCCCCAAGCCCCGTTCCTACGCTAAGCGTATGAACAACAAGGAGGTCAAGCTGGCTATGCGCTCCGCGCTGTCCGCCAAGCTGGCCGATGGCGAGCTCGTGCTCGTCGACGACTACGGCTTCGAGAAGCCTTCCACCAAGGCTGCCGTCGCCATGCTCAAGGCTCTCGGTCTTGAGGGCAAGCGTCTGACCATCATCGTTCGCGATGAGGACGTCAACGCCTACCTGTCGTTCCGCAACATTCCCAAGACGTTCATCATCACCGCTGACGAGGCCAACACCTACGATCTCGTCAACAATAACGCTGTGCTGATGCCCGCCGACATCGCCGCTCACTTCGGGGAGGTGCTTGCATAAATGACCGCCCACGAGATCATCATCCGTCCGATCGTGTCCGAGCGTTCCTTCTCCGGCATGGAGCTGAACAAGTACACGTTCGAGGTCGCCAAGGATGCTAACAAGTATCAGATCAAGGACGCTGTCGAGGAGATCTTCGGCGTCAAGGTCGTTCGCGTGAACACCCTGACGGTCAAGCCCAAGACCAAGCGCGTGCGCTATGTCGCCGGCAAGACCCGTTCTTGGAAGAAGGCCATCGTCACGCTGGCCGAGGGCGACACCATCGAGGTCTTTGGCAACCAGGCCTAAGACTCGCTGCTGTTGAGTGAGCTCATGCCTCCCAAATAGGGGAGGCGGGAGCTCAAGGTTTTGGGCGTATAAAATGGACACGCCCGGAACCGTGTATACGTCCGGTGTCATCGCACCCGAGGCAGAACCTCGAATCCCTGTCTGCGATGGCTAACGGATTCCTATTGAAAGGGATTGTAATGGCTGTAAAGCACCTTAAGCCGACCTCCGCTGGTAGGCGTTGGCAGACGATCTCCGACTTCTCCGAGATCACCTGCACCAAGCCCGAGAAGTCTCTTCTCGAGCCCCTGCCCAAGAAGGCCGGTCGTAACAACAACGGCCGCATCACCACCCGCCACCAGGGCGGCGGCGTGAAGCGTCGTTACCGCGTGATCGACTTCAAGCGCAACAAGGACGGCGTGCCCGCCAAGGTTGCCACGATCGAGTACGATCCGAACCGTTCCGCTCGCATCGCTCTGCTGCACTACGCTGACGGTGAGAAGCGCTACATCCTGGCCCCCAAGGGCCTCGAGGTCGGTCAGACCATCATGTCCGGTTCTGACGCCGACATCAAGCCGGGCAACGCTCTGCCCCTCGCCGACATCCCCGTCGGTACGCTCATCCACGCCGTCGAGTTCCAGCCGGGCAAGGGCGCCGCTATCGCCCGTTCCGCCGGTAACTCCTGCCAGCTGATGGGTAAGGAGGGCAAGTACGCCATCGTCCGTATGCCTTCCTCCGAGATGCGCCGCATCCTCGTTACCTGCCGCGCCACCGTCGGTGAGGTCGGCAACGCCGATCACTCCAACATCGTCATCGGCAAGGCCGGCCGTAAGCGTCACATGAACGTGCGCCCGACCGTCCGCGGTACCGTCATGAACCCTGTCGACCACCCGCACGGCGGTGGCGAGGGCAAGAACCACACCTCTGGTCGTCCCTCCGTTACCCCCTGGGGTAAGCCGACGAAGGGCCTTCGTACGCGCAAGAAGAAGAAGGTCTCGAACCAGCACATCATTCGTCGCCGTAAGAAGTAATTTCGGATACCGAGTTTTAGGAGAAAGCACTTATGAGCAGAAGTCTCAAAAAGGGCCCGTTCGTGGAGACTCGCCTTCTCTCGCGTATCACCGCGATGAACGAGGCTGGCAAGAAGGACGTCGTGAAGACCTGGTCCCGCGCGTCCACCATCTTCCCCGAGATGGTTGGTCACACCATCGCCGTCCACGACGGCCGCAAGCATGTGCCCGTGTATGTTACCGAGTCCATGGTTGGTCACAAGCTCGGCGAGTTCGCGCCGACTCGTACGTTCCGTGGCCACAAGGCCAAATAGGGGGTTAACCGTAAATGGCAACTAAGTCTATTGAAACTGAGGCCACCGAGGTTCGCGCCGTCGCTAAGTACGTGCGTGTTTCCCCCAGCAAGGCCCGCCTGGTGGTCGATCTGATCCGCCGCAAGCCTGTCGCTCAGGCCTTCGACATCCTCCACTTCTGCGACCGCGCCGTCGCCGTGGATGTCGAGAAGGTTCTCCGTTCCGCCGTTGCGAACGCCGAGAACAACAACGGTCTGCGTGCCGACAACCTGGTTGTCGCCGCTGCCTATGTTGACGAGGGTCCGACGCTTAAGCGCATCCGTCCCCGCGCCAAGGGTTCCGCTTCTCGCATTCTGAAGCGTACTTCCCACATCACCGTCGTCGTTGCTCCTCGAAAGGAGGCGTAAAGCTGTATGGGTCAGAAAGTCTACCCCACCGGCTTCCGTCTTGGCATCACCGAGAACTGGCGCTCCCGCTGGTTCGCAGAGAAGGATTACGCTAAGACCCTCGGTAACGATCTCGAGATTCGCAAGTACCTCGAGAAGCGTCTTTCCCGCGCAGCTGTCTCCCGCGTCGAGATCGAGCGCGCTGGCGACAAGGTGAAGGTCATCATCCTCACCGCTCGCCCCGGCGTTGTCATCGGTAAGAAGGGTGCCGAGATCGATACCCTCCGCACTGAGCTCGAGAAGGTCGCTGGCGTCTCCAAGGGCCAGCTCTCCGTCGACGTTGTCGAGATCAAGCGCCCCGAGCTCGACGCCAACCTCGTTGCTCAGTCTATCGCTGAGCAGCTCGAGGGCCGCGTTGCCTTCCGTCGCGCTATGCGCAAGGCTGTCCAGTCCGCCCGCAAGGCCGGCGCTAAGGGCATCCGTATCCAGTGCTCCGGTCGTCTCGGCGGTGCCGAGATGGGCCGTCGTGAGTGGTACCGTGAGGGTCGCGTGCCTCTGCACACCCTCCGTGCCAAGATCGACTATGGCACGGCTGTCGCCAGCACCACCATGGGCGCTTGCGGCGTGAAGGTCTGGATCTATCTGGGCGAGAAGCTCCCGGGCCAGCCTGTTCCCAACCCTGCACTCGAGGGCTCTTCCCGTCCTCGTCGTCGTAACTCCGAGAGGAGGGGTCAGTAGTGCTTGCCCCTAAGCGTATTCTTCACCGCAAGGTGCAGCGTGGCTCCATGAAGGGCCAGGCCAAGGGTAATACCGAGCTGCATTTCGGCGAGTTTGGTATCCAGGCTCTCGAGGCCCATTGGATCACCAACCGTCAGATCGAGGCCGCTCGTATTGCCATGACCCGCTACATGAAGCGTGGCGGTCGTGTCTACATCACGATCTTCCCCGATAAGCCCATCACCAAGAAGCCTGCCGAGACTCGCATGGGTTCTGGTAAGGGTAACCCCGAGGAGTGGGTGGCCGTCGTCAAGCCCGGCCGCATCATGTTCGAGGTCAAGGGTGTTCCCGAGGAGGTCGCTCGCGAGGCTCTGCGTCTTGCGCAGCACAAGCTCCCCATCAAGACCAAGATTGTTGCTGCTAAGAACGCTGAGCAGCGCATCGAGAAGGAGATGGCTGAGGAGGCCGCTCTCGAGGCCAAGTGGGCTGCTGAGGACGCCGCCGCCGCCAAGGAGGAGAACTAATGAAGCCCGCAGAGATTCGTGAGCTCTCGGACGCTCAGCTCGTTGAGAAGCTGAAGGAAATGCGCGCCGAGCTCTTTAACCTTCGTTTCCAGATGGCCACCAGCCAGCTGGACAACACCGCTCGCGTCAACACCGTGAAGAAGGACATCGCTCGCGTCCTCACGGAGCAGCGCGCCCGCGAGATCGCAGCGGAGAAGTCCGCTGTCGCCGAGTAGGACCTAAGGAGAGAACATGACTGATTCGCGTAACTCGCGTAAGGTCCGTACGGGTGTCGTTACCTCCGTCTCCGGTGCCAAGACCATTGTTGTCACCATCACCGAGCGCAAGCGTCACCCCAAGTACGGCAAGATGATGACCAGCTCCAAGAAGCTGCACGCTCACGACGAGGAGTGCACGGCTGGCGTGGGCGATACCGTCCGCGTTATGGAGACCCGTCCTATGTCCAAGATGAAGCGTTGGCGCCTCATCGAGGTCGTCGAGCGCGCTAAATAAGCAGTCGCTCTTACGACTTGTACGTTTCCGAAGATGTGCGTATGCCTGGCTTGCATACCACGGGCCGTATAAAGGCTGCGCACCTCTCTTCGGTTCTTAGTTCGGAGGAACATCTACCATGATTCAGATGCAAACCATGCTGAACGTCGCCGACAACTCTGGCGCTCGCAAGATTCGCTGCATCAAGGTGCTTGGCGGTTCCAAGCGTCGTTATGCAGGCATCGGCGATGTGTTCATCGGTGCTGTCCAGGAGGCTACCCCTGGCGCCAACGTCAAGAAGAAGGACGTTGTCCGTTGCGTCGTCGTTCGCACCGTTAAGGAGATCCGCCGCAAGGATGGCTCCTACATTCGCTTTGATGAGAACGCCTGCGTTGTCATCAACAACGATGGTTCGCCCGTCGGCACCCGTATCTTCGGGCCCGTCGCTCGCGAGCTTCGTGACAAGAAGTACATGAAGATCGTCTCGCTCGCTCCCGAGACCCTGTAGTTAGGGGAGATATATGTATATCAAGAAGGGCGATAAGGTCCAGGTTCTCTCTGGTAAGGATCGCGGCAAGCAGGGCGTTGTCCTGCTTGCTCTCCCCGCCGAGAACAAGGTCGTTGTCGAGGGCGTTTCGGTCGTCAAGAAGGCCGTCAAGCCCAACGCTGCCAACCAGCAGGGCGGCATCGTTTCGCAGGAGGCTCCCATCGACGCCTCCAACGTCAATCTCGTCTGCCCCGAGTGCGGTAAGGTTACCCGCGTCGGTCACGAGAAGGACGGCAAGAACAAGCTGCGCGTCTGCAAGAAGTGCGGCCACAAGTTCTAAGCTGCCCGCAACATCAAGTTGCTAGCAAAGGCCCGGATGCCCCACGGCACCCGGGCCTTTTTCTATCCCCACTCATT
>DBFAHJ010000219.1:0-20990 GCA_048227095.1 Collinsella aerofaciens
GGCCCTGCTCATGCTCAGGTGCGGCGACTGCCAGCCCCAGCTCCCGGGTCGCCCGGTGAAGGCGAGGAAGAAGGGCGTGAAGGGAGCGAAGAGCGTTGCTGCCTAGGCTAGCCCCTTGTCACACAAACTACCGAAGCCTCAAAAATAGGGATTGACGAGGGCTTGAAAGCAATCGTCCAACAAAGGCAGTAGGATAGTCGAGATGCCGCCTTTCTCCAGCATGTCTCTATCCAATCGCGTTTCGCCTTGGCTTGCATAGAGCGATTCGTATTCAGACGGGATTACCAGGAAATCGACATCCATCTCATCATGGGACCCATATGCATCCATTCCCTCAATCGCTACACACAGATTCCCATCTGGTGCTTGTTTTAAAGTGCACGAGGTAGAGGAACAGAATTGTCGTACGAGTTCATCCCAATAACTCTATATCAATCCTTTTGCTTTTGATTCTCTTTCGATTTGTCGCGCTAGGCAATCTTTGCAAAGAGGAATGTAATTGCTCGAAAATCCGAGTATTCCAGCTTTGACTATGTCTTCGACTCGCATGGTCAAATAGATCCCGAATGCAAGTTCATCGACTGAGGCATAATCATCGTGCCCCATTTCGAATGCCGATTCTATAGGGCAATGAATCAGTGTTTTATCTGCATACAATGCTGAGAACTTTGCCAAATGGTAAATGTTTTGCTCTCGACAGGCATAGTCAGTGCAGGGGAATTTGCCTCCTTCAAGGGTGGAGTCAACAGAAAAATTGAACTGGGATTGATTTTCGATTTTTTCGATTGGGATAAGGGGTGCAAGGCCCCTAATAAAGGCGTCGAACCTCCTTTGCCCCAGTTCTTCTAGGTACGCAATTATTTCGGCAAGAGAGCTGTTCTTGAATGCGGCTAGATAAGAATAAAGGTCATCGTATGCATGAGTCGCCATTTCGCTCACCTACACTTTCGGAAAGAGTTTTGCGTCGTTATTTCCGAGGCGTCGTTGGGCTCGCAATCGACTCTAGTGTGCAGCTGCTTCTCGACGTACTCCCTCATGTTCTGCCTCCACATGTAACTAATTGATTTGCTATGTGCCATTATGAATGGTATATAGCAAATCAATTAGTTACATTTAATGGAGCATTGCGAGCGTGGCGCGCGCAAAGAAGAGTCGTTGTATGGAGGCTTCCGGCAACGGCCTTTTGTACGTCCGTGACTGTTGGGTGCTATCGCGGATGACGTCATTGTTGCCTGTACTCTCGATCCAAGGATGTAATTACGGAAGTGCGGGGAAAATCGAGAACCTTCGAGCACAACGCGATTTTTAGCACCAAAACCGCAGTTCGCGGAAGCGAAAACTGGGGCCTGGTTAGCATTTCTTCGATTTTCCCCGCACCTCCGAATTTGACCCCTTGCCGCACCTTGATCACGTCTTCAAGTGGCTGGTTCATCGCTAATGGAGTTTTCTGCGGTGCTTGAATTGCGGTGTTGTGATTAGGGCAAAAGGCTCTTGGCTCCGGGGAGGCTCATCGCACGAAAATTCAAGTTGCTGCTGAAGTAGGGCTTGCTTCGGCAGCGCTAACAATAAGGGCGGCTCTGCTAGTCTCGGGAGACCGCGGCATTCGGCGGGCCTGCCGAATGCCGCGGTCAGTAGCGGTCAGTAGCGGTCAGTATATTCTTCGGAGCCGTTTCTCTGGGCTTCGGCGGACTTGCCAACTCGCGCTTGGGCACTACTCAGTAGATTACTCAGCAGTGCCCAGTAGATTACTCAGTAGTGCCCAGCAGGGGGAGGGCAGCAAACGCAATGGGCCTGTTTCCCGGCTAGGACCTGCAGCCTCAAACTTCGCTTGGCATCCTGTAGAACTGGTGCGGGTCTTTCGGGCTTTTCCCTACCCATTCCAACAGGCCTCGACCGGCAAGGTCTTTCAGAGTCTTCGAGGCCGTTTTCCTACCGACATTGGACTCCCGCGCGAGGTCGGAGGTCGTGATTTTCCCCTGAGCGGCGGCAATTGCCATCGCTGCTCGTTCGCGCTCGCTGAGGAGCGGTCGGTTGTCGGCCGCGGTTCTCCTGAAGGCCGCTTTCTGCAACCCAGGACGCTCGAAGACGACGACGGTGCTGTTGACGGTCTGCTCGAAGCGGAACCTCACGCCGGCTGCCTCGCAGGCCTCCTTGATGCGCGGTATGCCCGTGCCGTACTGCTCGATGACGCCGGCGCGGAACAGGGTGCGCGCGATCGCGGGGTTTCGGAGGCCGAACTCGCTCGCGGTACCGTCTAGGTGCTCTTGCGGCGAGTCGCCCTCGGGGAACAGGCCCGGGCTCACGATCTGGACGGTGTCCATGAACACGTTGACCTCGACGGCGGTGCCGGTGGTGTAGTCGCGGTGGCACAGCGCGTTGGCAACCGCCTCGCGGATGGCCTCGGCCGGGATCTCGGGGATCTCCTTGCGGTACATGCCCGTCTCGCCGATGACGAACTCGCGCCTGATGTTCGACGTCACGAAGTACTCGGCGAAGTCGAGCAGCTTGAGCATGGTGCCGCTCTCGCGGCGCAGGTCGAGGATCTTGGCCTTGGTGTTGCCGCCCAGAAGCCCCAGCTTCATCCTGGGGTAGGTGTCGGATCCCTCGCAGAACAGCTCCACCGCGGCGTTTCTTAGGCTGCCGTCGGGCGCGACGAGGTCGAGCCTTGCCAAGGTGTCCTCCACGCCGGCGAACCCGCCGCCCACGCGTCCGGCCCTGCCGCCGCGCGCGACGAAGTCACGCACCGCCTGCTCGTCGGCGTCGGAGACGGGCCTGCCGGACGGCAGCGAGTCCCACGGGCTACGGGCGCGCTCACGCTTGACGACCATGGCGCTCAGCTCCGAGGCCGACAGCGCTTTGTTCGAAGTCCCCACGCGGGTGAAGTAGCGTCCGTCGGCGGAGTAGGGGGCGTCGGCACCTGAGAAGGCAATTTTGATGTATCGCAGCCCATCATCGGCGTCGAGGCACTCGACCGTCGGGAACACCGCGGGCTCGATCTTGTCGGACACCCACGACGTCATCTGGCGCAGCGTTGCGTCGCTGACATCCTGGCCGATGACATCGCCGTTGTCCTTCACGCCGAAGTAGAGCTCGCCGCGGCCGTGCTTGTTCAGCATGGCGCTGATGGCTTGCAGTGCTTCTTTATGCTCGCCAGTGGACTTCTTGAACTCGACGGTCTCGCTCTCGCTGCCCAGGTTCATCCGCGCTGCCTTTCCCGTTCGTTGCTTGTCTCGTTGGATTATACCGTGGTCACCATGGGCGAAAACGTGGAAGCGCGCTTGCTTGCCTCTACCATGTTCTCATGCGCCTTAATGCCCTTTGTGAAGAATCATCCCATTGGGAAACGGGTCCCTATGGAACGATTTTGGTATCAGGCATAGGGGGGCGCTATCGTGGATGTCGTCACCATTGCCTGCGCCCTCGATCCAGAGATGTAATTACAGAAGTGCGGGGAAAAATCGAAAACCTTCGAGCACAACGCGGTTTTTTTGTATCAAAACCGCAGGTCGCGGAAGCCTAAAACGGGGGTCTGGTCAGCATTCCTTTGGTTTTCCCCGCACTTCCGAATTTGGCCTCTCGCCACATCCCGATTACGTCTTAAAGTGGCGCAAAAAGCCGTGTGCTCTGCTTGATTTTGCTCAGGAATTATGCCTGAGGGGTAGTGGATTCGCCTTTCTCCGCCGTGCAGCGGCACGTGTAGGGCTCTCTGGCTCAGGCGCGAGTCGCTTCCCGTCTGAAAAAGTTCTTAAAACAGCTTTAAAGTTGCCTTTGGCCTACATTGACAGCGTACAATATGCATGTTTACCATGGCAAAAGCTAAATTTGGGGAGGGGGAGCGCACGGTGGAAGTGCTGGTTGTTGGCAATACCGTGTATGTCGATGACGACTTTTGTGCCAAGGCGTTTCCCGGTGACCATGTTCAGGTCGTGGCGGCCAACGAGGCGCGCCGCGACGGGTCGTCGCTCCATGCGTCTTGGAAAGAGCTGCTGCAGCACCTGGATCAGGCTTACGAATTCGACCGTGTGGTCTACCTCTCTACCTATCTCACGCCGCATAGCGAGGCCGTTGGCGACATCGAGCTGCTGCGCTCCGTCTTTCGAGCTTGCATGGGTCGCCAGATTCAGCTGCTGTTTGTGACTGGTCCCATGGGAGCGGACGGTGCGGTGGACGCTGCGGGGCAAAACGGCAAGGGCATCATTGCCCGTGCGGCCAACGACCTGTGCCGCTACTATGCGGTCCGCGACGGCATTCAGGCCAAGATCTTGCGCGTGCCGTATCTGTACACCGCCTCGCCCACGCTGGAAGACCCGATTTTGACCCCGCTGTTCGAGGCGTGCTCGCAAGGCTCTGCTGTCATGAGGGCTGGGGCGGACTCACCGCTCGGTGCCCTCTGCGCCGAGGAGCTGGCCGTTCTGGTGCGTCGCATCTTCGACAGCTGGGATGCCACATTCGAGGAACTCGAGGTTCCGGATAGCTTTGCCCACACCGTGGGAGACCTGGGCGAGGCGCTCAAGGGCTTGTTCCCGGGGCTCGACATTACCTACGACGGGGACGCCGTCGTCTCCATTGCTCCGAGCGATACCGTCCGCACGCGCTACGGGTGGTTCCAGCGCTATGACGTGCTGCGCGATCTTTCGACCATACACGCCCGCTGGGAGCAGACCCTCGCGGGCAAGCGCCATCCGCTGCGTGCCGCCATCGACCGCATGCGCGGGCGGACACTGCCCATCAAATGCCTGGAGACCGCGCTGGCCTGGGTGCTCTTTGAGGGCCTGGAGCTGGTGTTTTCGCAGTCTGCTCAGCTTAACGTGCTCGACTACCGCCTGCTGTACGTGGTACTGATCGGCACGCTGTATGGGCTCGATTTTGGCCTGGTTGCGGCGCTGCTGGCTTCGGTGGGTTTGGCCGCGAGTTACTTTACTCAGTACGGCTATACCTTCCAGGGCCTGTTCTACGAGCCGTCCAACTGGCTGCCGTTTATTGCGTACTTTGTTGTGGGTGCCGTGTGCGGCTATGTCCAGCTGCGCAACAGCGAAGCCATTAGGGCGGAGCGCGATCAAAACGAGCTCGTGCGCAACCGCAATACGTTCCTTACGCAGCTCTACCACGACGCGATCGAGGACAAGCGCGCGTACAGGCGCCAGATCGTGGGTCGACACGACAGCTTTGGCAAGATCTTTGCCGTGACGCAGGAGCTCGACGTGCTCAACCCGCGCGACATCTATCGCAAGTGCTGCGAGCTTCTGGGCGAGATCCTCGAGAACGATTCGGTGGCGATCTACCATGTTTCGGGCGGGGCATTTGCACGCCTGGTGGCAGCAAGTCCCGCGATTGCCGAAGATGCCGCACGCTCGCTCACGCTCGAGCAGCTTGCACCTCTTTTGGGCGACGGGGGTCGTTCGAACCTGTGGGTGAACCGCGAACTGACGCCGGGGCTTCCCATGTTTGGATACACGATCGAGCGCGACGGGGCACCCGCCGTGTTGATCTTTGTGCGTCGTGCGGCCGAAAACCAAATGACCCTCTATTATCAAAACCTGTTCCGCATCTTGTGCGGGCTGGTCGAAAGCGCGCTGGGCCGTGCCTTTGACTATGAGGCGGTGGCGCAGGATAAACGCTGCGTTGATGGTACTTGCGTGCTCAAGCAGGCGGCCTTTGGCCAAGAGCTCGCGGCGGCGCAGGCGCTGGCAGATAGCAAGATGGGGAGTTTTTTGCTCCTGCGCGTTGTGCCGGGCATGGAGCCTGTCGGCGAGCTGGTGGGCGTAATTGGGTCGGCAATCCGCGAGAGCGACGCGGCGGGCTTGGTCGACGGCGATGTACTCTACCTGCTTATGCGCCAGGCAAAGGCGTGCGATCTGCCCATTATCCGTGAGCGCCTGAGCGCAAAGCAGATTGCGGTGGAGCCCGTCGACGGCGAGGACATCGTGGCGCTGCTGCAGCACATCGCTTTCACCGGTGACGGTGAGGGGGGTGCCGCTTGATCTCGCTTGTCGTTGCTGCCGTCTTGCTGCTGATTCATGCGCTGGTTTGCCTGATGCTGTGGACGCTCATGAAGCTGGGCCTGCTGCCGGTGCGCGGGCACATGCTGGCTGTGATGGTGCTGGTGCCGCTGTGGGGCCCGTTGCTGGTGGTTCTGCTATCGGTCCGCAGCGCGGTGTTTGGCGAGGGGCTGAAAGAGTCTGCGCTGGAGTCGCTGCGCTTCAACGACGACCTGCATCGCAGCATCCTAGTGCACGAACGTGATGCCGATGCAGGCGTGGTCCCGCTCGAGGAGGCGCTTATCGTCAACGACCCGGCATACCGGCGCCGCCTAATGCTCTCCATGCTCACCGAGGAGCCCGACGCGTACCTGGCGCAGCTGCAGGCGGCTAAGCTTAACGACGACGTTGAGGTGGCGCACTATGCCGCGACGGCGGTGGCGCAGATCTCCAAGGAGTCCGACCTTAAGCTGCAGCAGCTGGAGCGTGCCTTTAAGACGGACCCGAGCGCGCAAAACCTCAACGAATACTGCGATTTTCTTGGTGAATACTTGGGCTCGGGCTTGGCTGAGGGGCGCGTGGCTCAGATTCAGCGCCAACAGTACGCGCGCCTGCTTGCGCGTCGCTGCGAGCGCGAGGATACCCTTGAGCTGCGCATTCGATACGCGACGACGCTGGCCGATGTCGGACAGATCGACGAGGCGCAGGCCGTGACCGATCAGTTGGTTCTCGACGTGCCCGAGGAGCAGGAGGTTTGGATGCTTTGCCTGCGCCTTGCCGTGATGCGCCGCGATGGTGACGAGGTTCACCGTGTGATCGATGCGATTGACAAACAGCATGTCTATTTGAGCGCCGACAATCGCGAAAAGTTGGCGTTTTGGCGCGACGGGGAGGAGGCCGGATGAGTGTGGCGCAACATATCCGCGACCGTGCAGGCCGCTTTCGTTGGATGGGACTCCTCGTGGTGTGGGCGGTCTTTATTGCCATGGCCGCCGTGCTGCTGGTGGAGCGTGCCGGCGTGCAGTACAGTGCGGGCCAGCATAAGCTGGGGATGCTTGCCGCCAACGATGCGGTGCCTGCCTCCTCGGCAATCTTTGGCCAAAAGCCCACATGCCTGGTCATTACCGATTCCGATCAAGCTGGAGTCGAGGACGTAAAGGAACAGTTCGACCAGATTCTGCTGGACATGAAGAGCGCCCATCGCGATGTTGATATTGCCACCGACGTTGCGGACGCGATTCCAACGCTCACGTCGTTTGATCGCGTGATTGTGCTTATGCCCTCGCTTGACGGACTGGGTACGCATCTGACCGATCTGATGAGTTGGGTGAGTGCGGGCGGCTCACTCATGCTGGGCATGACGCCAGATAACTCGAACTGCCTGCAGGCTATTGCTTCCAAGCTTGGGATCGAATCGGCCGGATATGACTATGCGACAGCCGAAAGTATCGTTCCGAGTGAGGACTTTATGCTGGGCGGGGGAGAGCGCTACGAGTTCTCGGATCCCTTCGATTCTTCACTTTCGGTTTCATTGCGCGAAACGGCGCACGTATGGGCAAAGACCGGTGACGCGGACACGCCGCTCATTTGGTCTAACGATTGCGGCAGTGGTCACACCGTGGTGTGCAACATTGGCATCTACGACAAGGTCATGCGTGGGTTCTATGCTTCGGCCATCAGCTTGCTGGGTGATGCCACGGCCTATCCGGTCATCAACAGCGCCGTGTTCTATTTGGACGACTTTCCTAGCCCCGTGCCCTCGGGCGACGGCACCTACATCAAGCGCGACTACGGGCTTTCCGTCGCCGATTTTTACACCAAGGTCTGGTGGCCCGATCTGCAAAAGCTCGCGCAAAAATATGGCATTCGCTATACCGGCGTGATGATCGAAAACTACGAGGACGCGGTCAACCAGACCGAGCCCGCGCGACAGGCCGATACCACGCAGTTCCGCTATTTTGGCGGCATGCTGCTGCAGATGGGCGGTGAGCTGGGCTTTCACGGCTACAACCATCAGCCGCTCGCGCTCTGGGACACCGACTACGGCACGCTGTACGACTACAAGACCTGGAAGAACAAAGAGACGCTTGTCGCTTCACTCAACGAACTTATCGCGTTTCAGGACGAGGTCCTGCCCAACGCGCGCGGCTCGGTCTACGTGCCACCGTCAAATATCCTTTCGGCCCGCGCGCGCAAGCTTATCGGTACCGATGTTCCGCGCATTAAGACCATTGCCAGTACGTATTTTGAGGACGGCACCGACCTGCCGTACGTGCAGGAGTTTGGCGTGGCGAGTGATGGCATCGTGGAGCAGCCGCGCATTGTCTCGGGCGGCATGGTCGGCGATTCCTATATGCGCCTGGCTGCCGTATCCGAGCTCAACATGCACTACGTAAGCACGCACTTTATGCACCCGGACGACCTGCTCGATCCCGATCGCGGCGCTACGGAGGGCTGGGAGGTCTACAAGGGCGGCCTGACCGACTACCTGGACTGGCTTACCAAGTTTGCGTCCGGCCTGCGTCGCCAGACCGGCTCGGAATGCTCGGGCGCCATCCAGCGCTTTTCGTCGGTGACGGTGGGCATGGATACCAGCGCGGATGCCTGGACGCTCAGTCTGGGCAATTTTCACGACGAGGCGTGGCTCATGTTCCGCGCCAATAATGGCGAGCCAGGTGCGGTGACGGGTGGCGAACTAACGCACCTTACGGGCAATCTGTATCTGCTCAAGGCAAATGATAAGACCCTGACGATCGAGCGCAAGGAGGGTGGCGACAGATGAGAATCTGCTTGGTACTCGAGGGTTGCTACCCCTATGTGCACGGCGGCGTATCTACCTGGATGCATGGCTATATCCAGGCCATGCCCGAGCACGAGTTCGTGCTGTGGGTGATTGGCGCGCATGCTGCCGACCGCGGCAAATTTGTCTACGAGCTGCCCAGCAACGTGGTCGAGGTGCACGAGGTGTTCCTGGACGATGCCCTGCGGCTTTCGGGCGAGCAGCACGAAGCCAGTTTTAACGACCGTGAGCGCGAGGCGCTACGCCGTCTGGTGTCGCTCTCCAATCCGGACTGGGACGTGTTATTCGATATCTTCCACCGCCGTCGCGTGCATCCGCTCTCGTTTTTGCAGAGCCGCACGTTTATGGATATCTTTCGCGATGTGTGCCTGGCCGAGTATCCCTACACGCCCTTTGCCGATGCATTCCACACCATGCGCTCCATGTTGCTGCCCGTGCTCTACCTGTTGGGCAGCGAGGTGCCGGTGGCCGATGTGTACCATGCCATCTCGACCGGCTACGGTGGCCTGCTCGCCTGCCTGGGCTCAAGCGTTCACCATGCGCCGGTGCTGCTGACCGAGCATGGCATCTATACCCGCGAGCGCGAGGAAGAGATCATTCGCGCCGATTGGGTGGTGCCGTCGTTTAAGGACCGCTGGATTCGCTTTTTCTACCTGCTTTCGGAGGAGATCTACCGTCGCGCCTTTCGCGTGACGAGCCTGTTTCACAACGCCCGCAAGACGCAGATTGATATGGGCTGCGATGCGGACAAATGCCTGGTCATCCCCAACGGCATCCAGTTCGATCGCTTTAAGGATATTCCCTTAAAGCCCGATGACGGCTGGGTGGACATTGGCGCGGTGGTGCGCCTGGCGCCCATCAAGGATGTCAAGACCATGATTTATGCCTTCTTTGAGCTGCACGAGCGCCTGCCCAAGGTGCGCCTGCACATCATGGGTGGCGTGGACGACGAGGAGTACGGCGCCGAGTGCCACGCGCTGGTCGAAACCCTGGGCGTGCGCGACCTGATCTTTACCGGCCGCGTCAACGTGGTCGAGTACATGGAAAAGCTCGACTTTACCATTTTGACGAGCATCTCCGAGGGCCAGCCGCTCAGCGTGCTGGAGTCGCTTGCAGCGCGCCGTCCCTGCGTGACGACTGAGGTGGGCTGCTGTCGCGAGCTTCTCGAAGGCGCCCCGGGCGACGACTTTGGCGTGGCGGGTTTTGTGACGCCGCCAATGTATCGCAAGGGCTTGGCCGATGCCATGGAACGCATGTGCACAAGCCGCGCTCGTCGCATTGAGATGGGGGAGCGCGGCCAGCGTCGCGTTGCCACGTACTTCTTGCACGAGCAGATGCTCGCCAACTATCGCGCGCTGTACGACGAGACGGCGCGTGCGTTTAACCTGCCCAGAGAGGGGGAGTAGCCGGTGGCCGGAATCGGTTTTGAGCTCAAGCGCCTGTTTAGGCGTAAGGGTCTGTTTGCCACGATGCGCGCTTACGGCTACGCCGGCATTGTGTGCACGGGCCCCATGCTGTTGGGCGTGCTGCTCCAGGTGGGTATCTTGGTGCTGTGCGGTCTGTGGGGCGTGGGCCGAGCCAACCAGGACTTGCTGGTGTGCATGGTGACCTATACGCTGCTGGCGTCGCTCACGCTCACGAGTTTTTTCTCTATGCCGGTCACGCGCTTTTTGGCCGACATGCTCTTTGCCGAGCGCGAGGATGAGATCCTGCCTTCGTTTTGGGGGTCTAATGCCATCATGCTCGTTGCGGGCACCGTGCTCTACGGCGTCTTTTTGCTGTTCTCGGGCGCCACGCTGCTGCAGGGACTGCTGTGCCTGTGGCTGTTTAACATTATGATCGTCAACTGGAACGGCATGAGTTACCTCACGGCCATCAAGGATTACCGCGGCATCCTTTGCAGCTTTGCGGCCGCCATTGGCGTGGCGTGCCTGTGCGCCCTGGCCGCGCTGGCGCTGGGACTGCCGCCGGTCGAGGGCCTGTTGGCGTCAATTGCTCTGGGCTACGGCGTCATGCTCGCCTGGGACGTGGTACTGCTGTACCGGTATTTTCCTCAGAGCGACCGCAGCCCCTGGCCCTTTTTGCAGTGGCTCGATCAGTTTATGCCGCTGGCGCTCACGGGTCTGTTAACCAATCTGGGACTCTTTGCGCACCTGGTGATTATTTGGGCCGGTCCCATTGGCGTGCAGGTCAAGGGCTTGTTTTATGGCGCGCCCTACTACGATGTGCCGGCGCTCATCGCGTTTTTGACGATCCTGGTCACGACCGTCAACTTTGTGGTCTCGGTCGAGGTCAATTTCTATCCGCGCTATCGCGACTACTACAGCCTGTTCAACGACGGCGGCGTGGTGGGCGACATTGTGGTGGCAGAGGAGGGGATGCTCTCCACGCTCAACAGCGAACTGCGCTTTTGCGCGCTCAAACAGTTGTTTGTGACCGCGGCGGTCATCTCGCTCGAGACCACGGTGCTCTCGGCCCTGCCGCTGGGCTTTAACAACCTGATGCATGGGTATTTTCGCACGCTGTGCGTGGGCTATGGCCTGTATGCCGTGGGCAATACGGTGATGCTCATCTTGCTTTACTTTACCGACTACAAGGGGGCCGTGTTGGCCTCGGGGTTGTTTGCCGGTGTGGCCGGGCTGGCGACTGCCGTGTCGTTGCTTTTGCCGCAGCAGTTTTACGGCTTTGGCTTTTTGTTGGGTGCGGCGGTGTTTTTTATCGTGGCGCTGCTGCGGCTCGATACCTATACCGCCAACTTGCCGTATCGTATCCTGAGCCAGCAGCCCATTGTGGCGACCGACAAGACGGGCTGGTTTACCGAACTTGGCCGGGTGCTCGACCGTGTTGAGCAATGCTACGAGGACAAGCGCGCGGGCGGTGAGCCGCGCAGTGCGTTTGAACGTATGGTGGTTCGCCTGTATCAAAAACATTGGGGAGGTTCTGATGATCGATAAGTTGATGTCTCGCCGCTGCCTGATCGAGGCGGCTGCCGGCGCGCTGTTGCTTTCGGGCTGTTCGTCTCAGGACGAATCCTCGACTAAAAAGGTCAAAAAGCAGGACAAGATTAAAAAGGCTGAGGCCTCGAATAAGGCCAAACACCTGCGCGACAAGGACGAGCTCTACGGGGTCTACGACGACTCGGGCATTGTGACCATGTACCTGACGGTCTCGCGCGGCAACAGCTCCGAGAACACCGACCACAGCTGGGCCGAGATCAACACGTACTCGGTGTATGACTATGCCGACATGGGCGTGACGCGCTACCAGGTTATGGGCCTGTTGCAGCCGGGCGACGAAGAGGGCCCGGAGGCCGGCGAGGTTGGCTATGGCGAGGAAGCGCCCAATGCCACCGTGCAGGTGCGTGGCCAGACGTCGAGCGGTTATACGCAGAAGAACTACAAGGTGGAGCTCAAAAAAGGAAAAGGTACCTGGCGCCAGCAGCGTGCGATTGCGCTCAACAAGCACATGGGCGAGGGTATGCGTTTTCGCAACAAGATGGCCTATGACCTTATCCGCGGGATTCCCCAGATGATGGGCCTGCGCACGCAGTTTGTGCATCTGTGGGTGTGCGACCAGACCGAAAAGTCAAACGATACCTTTGAGGACTACGGCCTGTTTACGCAGGTGGAGCAGCTCAACAAGACGGCGCTTAAGGCACATGGCCTAGATAAGAGCGGGCACCTGTACAAGGTGAACAGCTTTGATTTCCATCACTACGAGGACACCATTAAGCTTGCCGATGATCCCGACTACAACCAGGCAAGCTTTGAAGGCATGCTCGAGATTAAGGGCGATACGGACCACACCAAGCTCATCGAGATGCTCGATGCGCTCAACGACGAATCGCAAAAGATCGATGACGTGCTCGACACCTACTTTGATACCGAGAACCTGGTCTATTGGTTGGCGTTTCAGATCCTGACGGGCAACTGCGATACGCAGAACCGTAACTGCTATCTGTACAGCCCGCTTAACTCCAAGGTCTGGTATATCCTGGATTGGGATAACGACGGCATGCTGCGTAAGCTGGAGCTTTCTCTTACCGGGTTTTCGGACTACGCGAGCTGGGAGCGCGGCGCAAGCAACTACTGGGGTAACGTGCTGTTTAACCGCGCGTTGCGCAGCAAGTCGTTCCGCAGCGAACTCGACCGTGCCGTCAAGGACTTGCGCTCGTATTTGACCGAGACTCGCCTGACCAAGATGATCAAGCACTACCGCGAGGTGACTGAATCCCTGGTCTTCGCTTCGCCCGATATCGATAATCTGCCTGTCACCAAGGACCAATACGAGCAGATTGCCGCGGCGATTCCGGCCGAGATCGAAGAGAACTATAAGAGCTTCCGCGAGAGCTATAAAAAGCCCATGCCGTTCTACATCGGTGTGCCGCAGATCGATAACGGCAAGCTGCGCATTAACTGGGATGCGTCCTACGACTTTGAGGCGCGCGACATTCGCTACACCGTAGAACTTGCGCGCGACTATGCCATAAGCGATGTGGTCTTTAAGGCCGAGGACGTGCTGCTTCCCGAGGTGACCTGTGATGCGCCCGATACCGGCCAGTACTTTGTGCGCGTGCGTGCCACTAACTCCGACGGTTATACGCAAGATGCGTTTGAATATTACGTTACCGACGATGGCAAACAGTACGGCATGAAGTGTTTTTACGTGCAAGACGGCGGTAAGGTCGTGGAGGATACGTATGAGGAGGGCTAGCGCGCTGCTTGAGCGCTTGGCGGCCCCGCCTGTGCGTGCCACGCAGGAGCGTTACCGCCACGAGCTCAAATATCTCATTAACGAGGGCGAGCACGCTGCGCTTGCCTGTCGCATGGCGCCGGTGTTTAAGCTGGACAAGCATGCGCGGGCGGGCGGTTACACCATTCGCAGCCTGTACTTTGACGACCACTGCAACTCGGCCTACGAGGAAAAAGACACCGGCATTCTCATGCGCAAAAAGTATCGCGTTCGCATCTATAACGGCAGCGACAAGGTGATTAAGCTCGAGCGCAAAAAGAAGTACGGCAGCTGGATCTACAAGGAGGACGCGCCGCTCACGCGCGGCGAGTTTGAGCAGATTTTGGCTGGCGACTACGGCTTTTTGCTAAGGAGTCCCTATCCGCTCTGTCGCGAGTTCTACATCGAGTGCATCTGCAACATGATGCGCCCACGGACCATCGTGGACTACGAGCGCGAGCCGTGGGTGATGGATGAGGGCACCGTGCGTATTACGTTTGACATGAACGTGCGTGCCGCGGTGGGAAGCTTCGATATCTTTGACGTGACGCTGCCCGCGCTGCCGGTCCTGGAGCCCGGCAAGCTGGTGATGGAGGTCAAGTTTACGGAGTTCTGCCCGCAGCTGGTGCGCGATATGGTGCCGCCGGGCGCGGCCGAGCTTACGGCGGTCTCCAAGTACTGCCTGTGTTACGAAAAGACTGCCTACCTGCGCGGATTTAATTACTGGGATTCGGATTTTGAGAACCGAGGGGATATTTAGACCATGAGCACCAGGGACTTTTTTAAGAACTCCGTCTTGGAGGCGTTTGGCCAGGTCGACCCTGCCAAGATCGGCCTGTCGCTTCTCGTGGCGCTCGCCATGGGCATCCTGATCTATTACGTGTACAAGCGCTTTTTTACCGGCGTGGTGTATTCGCGCAGCTTTGCCGTGACGCTTGTAGGCATGTGCGTGCTCACCTGCATGGTCACGCTCGCGATCTCGACCAACGTGGTCATCTCGCTCGGTATGGTCGGTGCTCTGTCAATCGTCCGCTATCGTACGGCGGTCAAGGACCCGCTCGACCTGCTGTATCTGTTTTGGGCCATTACCACGGGCATTACGGCCGGCGCCGGCATGTATGCGCTCGTGGGGCTCACTGCGGTGGTGATCGTGGTGATGATCGCCAGCTTTGCGAGCCACCAGGACAAGTCGCGTGTGTACATGATGGTCATTCACTACACGGGCCAGACCACCGGCGACGATATCGTGCGTGCATTTGGGCGCACCAAATTCACCGTCAAGTCCAAGACGATGCGCGGTGATAAGGTCGAGATGGCCGTCGAGGTGTTCTCGGATGGCGTTGATATGCCCTATGCCGACGCCATTCGCGCGCTCGACGGAGTGGAGGACCTAACGCTCATCCAGTACAACGGCGAGTACCACGGCTAACTATGTTCCGGCGTTTTAACAAACGCCGGACTGCTCGACGCTGCGCGGGCATCTGCCGGGCGATCTGCCGCTCAAGCCGTCGCTCGCGTACATAAAGTACGCTTCGCTCTTCTTTCGCGGCACCTCGCCACGGCAGCTGCCCGCTCGCTGACGTTTGCTCGACCTGGGTGGGCCGATTTTGTTCGGATGCCGTCTTCACGGGTATCATGGTGAAAGCGATTTCAATGACAGGGGCGCTCGTGGTAAAGATGAAAGATGTGGCCGAGCTGGCCGGCGTTTCGAGCGCCGCCGTCTCTCGCTACCTCAACGGTGGATATATCTCGGCGGACAAGGCCGAGCGCATTAAGAAGGCGATCGAGCTGACCGGATACGTGCGGTCCAGCCAGGCCCGTGCGCTGCGCACCGGCTCCACCAAGCTCATCGGCGTTATCGTGCCCAAGATTAACTCGGAATCCGTGAGCCGCATTACCGCCGGTATTGGCCAGGTGCTCGGTCGCCGTGGCTACCAGATGCTGCTTGCCAATACCGATAACGCCCCCGATCGCGAGCTCGAGTACCTCGATTTATTCCAAAACCACCCGGTCGATGGCATCGTGCTCGTGGCAACTATGATTACCGACGAGCATCGCCGGGCGATTGAGTCGTGCCGCGTGCCCATCGTACTGATCGGCCAGAATGTTGAGGGCGCGGCGTGCGTCTATCACGACGATTACGAGGCCGCTTTTGAGCTGGGCCATGCGCTTGCAGGCCGCGTGGACGGCAAGATCGCCTACATTGGGGTTACCGAGGAGGACCGCGCGGCCGGTTGTGACCGCCGTCGCGGTTTTGAGGCCGGATTGCGCGCCGCGGGTAACCCGCTCGATGCCACCTTGATTCGCCTGGGCTCGTTTACGCTCGACTCGGGCTATGGTGCGGCGCGTGAGCTGCTTTCCGTCGCTCCCGATGTTTCGTTTATCGCATGCGCAACCGACACCATGGCGGCGGGCGCACTGCGTGCCATCGATGAGGTTCGCGGCGTGGGCGAGGGTATACACCGCGTAAGCGGTTTTGGCGACAACGCGTTTTTGCGCGCGCTGACGGGCGGCATTCCCACTGTGCATTATGGCTACCTGACCAGTGGCGTCGAGGCGACCAATATGCTGATCAACACGCTCGATGGCGTGGAGGGGGAGAGCGGTCTAAAGACGCTCAAGCTCGGCCATCAGCTTATGAATGTCTAGGCCTTTGACACGTCTGCCTGCCTCTGAGTCGTCTGTTTTTGCCTTAAAACTACCATTCGCCGGCCTATTCCTACCGTTCACCCTAAAGTGAAATCGATTACAGTGTAAGTGTCAAAGATGGCCGGGTGCACGTGCGCCCGTTGGAGGAAGGGGAAGTCATGGACTACCGCAAATCAGCCCAAGAGGTGCTCGACAATATCGGTGGCGCCGACAACGTCGTCTCTGCCGCGCATTGCGCCACGCGTTTGCGCCTGGTGATTGCCGATAACGCGAAGGTTAACAAGGAGGCCCTCGAGAATATCGACGGCGCCAAGGGCGTCTTTGAGGCTCAGGACCAGCTCCAGATTATTTTTGGCACCGGCACCGTCAACAAGGTCTACGAAGAGTTCATTGCGCTCAGCGGAGTCGAGGCTGCCACCAAGGCCGAGGTCAAGGAGGCCGCCGCACAGCAGCAGAACATCTTTATGCGTGCCATTAAGGTGCTCGGCGACGTCTTTGTCCCCATCATCCCCGCCATCGTGGCTTCGGGTCTGCTGCTGGGCATTATGAGCGCCCTCAACTTTATGGCCTCCAACGGCTTTATCGCGCTCGACACCAATAACTTTATTTACAAGATTGCCGACCTGGTCTCGGGCACATCCTTTGGCATTCTGCAGATCCTGATCGGCTACTCCGCCGCCAAGGCCTTTGGCGCCAACCCGTATCTGGGTGCCGTCGTCGGCGGTGCGTTCATTAACTCCTCGCTGCAGAGCGCCTACACGGTTGCCTCCGAGGGCGTACAGACCATGGTTACCGTCATTCCCGGTGTGTACAGCTTTGAGTGGGTCGGCTATCAGGGCCATGTGATCCCCATCGTTATCGCCTGTGCCATTCTGGCCTTCCTCGAGAAGCGCCTGCACAAGATCGTTCCCGAGATGTTCGACCTCTTTGTGACCCCGCTCGTCTCGGTGTTCGTGACCGTGCTCGTGACGCTCGTTGCCGTCGGCCCCATCTTCGTGTGGGCCGAGAACGCCATCCTCGGTCTGATCCAGGCCCTGCTGACCCTGCCCTTCGGCATCGGTTCCTTTATCGTCGGCCTGTTCTATGCCCCCACGGTCGTTACCGGTATCCACCAGATGTACACCGCCATCGACCTGGGCCAGCTCGCCCAGTACGGCGTGACCTATTGGCTGCCCATCGCCAGCGCTGCCAACATCGCCCACGGTGGCGCAGCGCTCGCCGTTGCCTTTAAGACCCGCGATGCCAAGATCAAGGGCCTGGCGCTTCCTTCGGCTCTGTCCGCCTTCATGGGTATTACCGAGCCGGCCATCTTTGGTGTGAACCTGCGCTTCTTTAAGCCCTTCATCGCCGGCTGCATCGGCGGCGGTTGCGGTGCCCTGGTCTGCGCGCTCACCTCGCTTGCCGCTTCCGGCACCGGCGTTACCGGCATCTTCGGTATCCTGCTGTGCCTGGCCCAACCCGTGCAGTACGCGATCATGTTTGCGGTCGCCGCGCTGGTTTCCTTTGGCGTCTCGTTTGTCCTGTACAAGGACGAGCCCAAGGCTTCCGAGCAGGCCTAAGAGCTTTTGATTAAGGGAATGCCCGCGGGCTGTATGCTTGCGGGTGTTTCCAGCATCGGGCGCCGATCTCTGGTGCCTTGTAACTTTCGATCTGTTAGGACTTTGATATGTCTAATGCACTTGGTCGCGATCTTGCAAAGCTGGTTGCCGCTGTTGACGCCGCCGCCACTGAGTGCGGTCATGGCGCGTATGGCCAGCGCTTCCATATTATGCCGCCGGCGGGTTGGCTCAACGACCCCAACGGTCTTTGCCAAGCGGGCGGCGTGTTCCACGCTTATTTTCAATATGCGCCGTTTGATGTCGAGGGCGGCGTTAAGGCCTGGGGTCATGCCACAAGCCGCGACCTTATGAACTGGGAATATGTTGGCGCCCCGCTGTTGCCCGACGAGCCGTTCGATTGCCATGGCGTGTATTCGGGCTCCGCGCTTGCCGAGGACGGCCGCATTCGCGTACTGTACACAGGCAACGTTAAGCTCCCCGACGCGGACGGCGTCTTTGACTATGTCAACTCCGGTCGTCGCGCCGACACCGTGTATGTCGAGAGCTCCGATGGACAGACGTTTAGCCAAAAGCGCGTGGTGCTGGCGTCCGAGGATTATCCCGAGGATTTGACCTGCCATGTGCGCGATCCCAAGGTGTGGCGTGACGCGGACGGGCGTTATCACATGGTGCTGGGCGCGCGTCGTCGCGTGGATGGGCCGCATGTCGATAGTCGATTTTGCGCCATGCACGGCGAGGGTGCCGAGCGCGATGTGGGCGAGATCCTGGTGTATGGCTCGGCCGATATGCTGAGTTGGGAGCTCGAGAGCCGCGTGTCTACGCCCGAGCGTTTTGGCTTTATGTGGGAGTGCCCGGGGTATTTGGAGCTCGAGGCGGATTGCGGCGTACCGGCGAAGTACCTGTCCTTCTCGCCCCAGGGTCTTGAGGGCGGTCGTTGGGACCGCGGCAACGTTTACGCTGCTGGCTACATGCCTGTAACGGGCGACATTACCGGTGGTGACGGTGCCTATGAGCTGGGCGATTTCCGCCTGTGGGACGCCGGTTTTGACTTCTATGCTCCTCAGGAGTTTACGTCCGAGGATGGTCGCCACATTCTGATCGGCTGGATGGGCATGCCCGATGAGCCGACCTATGACAGCGCGCCTACCGTGGCGTGCGGCTGGCAGCACTGCATGACGGTGCCGCGTGAGCTTACAGCCGGTGCGGGCGGCGTGGTGCTGCAGCAGCCGGCGCGCGAGATTGAGCACCATTATGCCTCGGTGCGTGTGGGGGCGGGCTCGTTGGAGGTTGCCGACGATACCTGCTTTGACGTTGTTGTCGACGGTGTCGACGGCGCGTTTACCACGACCGTTGATGGCGAGCTGAAGCTGGCGTTTGTGCCCGCCGAGGACGAACTGCCCCCGCGCTTTGAGATGCGATTTACCGATGAGGGTCGCGCTTCTGCCGGCTGCGGTCGTACCGTGCGCTGGGAGCCCGTCGACGAGGTGCGCAACGTGCGCATTGTTGGCGATGTCTCGTCGGTCGAGGTGTTTGTGAACGATGGTGCGCTCGTATTTTCGACGCGCATCTATCCCGAGGCCTATGGCGTGACCGTTGACGCCCCGGGTGCGAGCGTGACCTACCACGCGCTCAACATCTAGGCGCACGATCGCCCATCGGCGCTATACTGCAGCCGTTGCCCACGATGCGGGAAACATCCGCATCGTGGGTTTTTGCTTTTGAAGGGACGGTGCCGTATGAGCGTACAGCAGCTAGAAGAGGCATGGGCTGCAAGGGCCAGCGCGCGTGAGGCGCGTCTTGTTGCGGCCCCGCATGTTCCGGCAGCGCTGTCTCTGTTGGGGATTGTGCGTCCCGGTGACCGCCTGGTGGCCTTTGCGGACGACTTTGCGGATGCGTTTGCGAGCGGATTTGACGGCTGCGATGTTGTGATGGTGGGGGAGCCGTCTGTCGAGGTGTTTGCTGCGGCGTCCGGTGGCTTTGCCGGCTCGTTTGATGCCGAGGGGCCGCACCTGTGGTGGTTCGTCAACTCCATTGGCGGGTTTGGTCTGCGTGTGCCCGATCTTCGTGCTCTGGGTCGCGCGGCTCGCGAGGCACGCGCGCTGCTCGTGGTAGATAACACGGTGCCTGGCGTCTTTGGGTGCGATCCGCTGCGCTTGGGTGCCGTGCTGTCGCTCGACGCGTCCGATCGCGTGTGTGCTGGTAAGGCACCGCGCAAGCTCGTTGCCGCTTCGGTGGCGCGCTCGCAACTCAAGCGCCATCGCGTGGATGCCGCGGCTGAGTGCGCGCATGCCCTGCTTGAGGGCCGTGGCTTGGCCAAGCTTGATTTGACTGCTGACGAGGCCGCTGCGCTGGAGCGGGGACTGGACTCGCTCGATGTCCGCATGCAGGCACATTTCGACCGCGCGCGTGCGCTGGCCGAGTATCTGGCCGCCAACGAGATGGTGCGCAACGTACGCTATCCCGGACTGAGCTCGCATCCCGACCATGCTGTTGCAACAGGAATCCTCGAGCACGGCTTTGGCCCGGCAGTTGAATTTGACCTTATCGAGCGTAGCGCGGGCAAGCTGTTCGATGCTTTGCCCGGGGAGTTTCGCACATCGCCCGCCGGCGGCGCAACGACGCGCCTTTCGGCCCCACGCGTCAAGCAGGGCAGCACCGTCCGTCTCTTCGCCGGTACCGACGACCCCCTGGTCGTAGCGTCCGCCCTAGACAACGCCCTTCGTAAATTAGCTACTCTTTAATGCTGGCGATGAGGTCGTTTGCTTTGTTGGCAATGACGTTGTTGATTTCTGCCTGCAGCTCCTCGTAGACTGCTATGGCTCGCTCGCCGGCGGGGGTGAGCGTGGATCCGCGGGCTCCGTCGCGCTCGATGAGCTTGCAGCCCAGCTGACCTTCGGCCTCGTTCACAATGCGCCATGCCTTGGAGTACGCCATGCCCATGCTCTTGGCGGCGCGGTTGAGCGAGTGCTCGCGGGCGATGCCCTGCAGCAGCAAGACGCAGCCGTGGCCGAAAACGCCCGGCAAATCCTTGTCGCACGCTTGAATGACCAACTTTGCCGTCGTGTTGTACTCCATGTGCTCCACGTCTCCCCGCTAAAGTGTTTGCTGGGCAAACGCAAAGTCTGCGTCAAACCCTCGTGTGCTCTTCTTAAATCATGCATTGTAGCAGTCAAAGTGCGTTAAGATACTTCCCCAGTATTGGGCGCCCAAGGTTGGGCTGGGTCCTACGAGGCCTGCAGCCGACCGGTCGCATGGAAAAAGGAGAAACATGGC
>DBFAHJ010000220.1:0-4863 GCA_048227095.1 Collinsella aerofaciens
GCAGGAGGTCAACATGACTGCAGAAGATAAGGCAAAGAACGCCGGCAAGGTCGCGCTCGTCCTGGAGGGCGGTAGCTTTCGCGGGCAATTTACCGCAGGCGTGCTCGACGTCCTCATGGAGGCTGGTGTCGAAATCCCGGCGGTGTACGGCGTCTCGGCCGGCGCCCTCAACGGCGTGAACTATAAGTCGCACCAGATCGGCCGTGCCAACCGCATCAACCTGGCTTTCTGCAACGACAGTCGCTTCATGGGCGCCGCATCGTTTGCGTCCACGGGCTCTATTGTGGGTTACGACTTTATCTTCAACGATGTCCAGGACCGCCTGGACCCCTTTGACAACGAGACGTTCGACGCGAGCCCCATCGAGATGTACGCCGTCGCGACGGACATGCTTTTTGGAACCGCCGCGTACCTGCCGGTCAAAAGCGCCGTGCTCGATCTCGACGCTGTGCGCGCATCGACGTCGCTGCCGCTGGTGACGCCGCCGGTCGAGATTGACGGGCACAAATACGTCGACGGCGGTGTGGCCGATTCGGTTCCTATCGAGCACGTGCTGGAGGAGGCGGGCTTCGATCGCGCGGTTGTCATTGTCACGCAGGACCGCTCGTACGAGAAAAAGCCCTACGAGTTTATGCCTGCCGCGCGCGCCCGCTATGCCGACTACCCCTATCTGCTCGAGGCTATCGAGACGCGCCACGACCGTTACAACATCCAGCGCATGCACCTGTGGAAGTATGAGCGCGAGGGCCGTGCGTTGGTCGTCGCTCCGCAAAAGCCGGTCGAGGTCGGCCATGTCGAGCACGATTCGGCAAAGCTTTTGGACCTGTATATCCAGGGCCGTCAGGAGGCAAAGCGTCTGCTCGCGGAAATCCAAGAGTTCGTTGAGCGCTAACGACGGCGAACCCTCAAAAAATGGCAACAGCTAAAGAGCTGGAAAATCACGGCTCGTGGATGACATGTGCAGAAACTCTGGTCGGAGCCAAAATACCTGTTGACTCGTACGGCGAGCGGGGTAATATGGACGGGTTACTTGCAGAGCCCCGTGAATCTCTGTAACAACACGTACTGTACATGGAGGAGTCTAAGTGATTTCGAAATCGACTCACTACGCCAAGCAGGGCGAGGTCCAGCGCAACTGGGTTCTCGTTGACGCCGATGGTGCTGTCCTGGGCCGTCTTGCCACCCAGATCGCAATGATCCTGCGCGGTAAGAACAAGCCCCAGTTCACGCCCAACAGCGACTGCGGCGACTTCGTTGTCGTCATCAACGCCGATAAGGTCCAGCTTACCGGTAACAAGGCCGATACGAAGACCTATTATCGCCACAGCGGCTACAACGGCGGCCTCAAGGCTGAGAGCTTCCGCCAGGCTATGGAGAAGCACCCGGAGAAGGTCATCGAGCGCGCCGTTCGCGGTATGCTGCCCAAGACCACCCTCGGCCGTGCCCAGATGACCAAGCTTAAGGTCTACGCTGGTGCCGAGCATCCGCATGCTGCCCAGAACCCCACGAAGATTGAGCTGGAGGCTTAAAGATGGCTGAGAACACCGTTGTCTACCAGGGTACCGGCCGTCGTAAGAACGCCGTCGCCCGCGTCCGTCTCGTCCCCGGCACCGGCAAGGTGACCATCAACAAGCGTGACGCCGAGCAGTATTTCGGCCGTCATCAGCTCGTTGAGAACGCCCTTGCTCCCTTCAAGGTGACCGACACCGCCGGTCAGTTCGACGTTATCGCTCTGTGCGATGGCGGCGGCATCTCCGGTCAGTCCGGCGCTCTGCGCCTGGGCATCGCTCGCGCTCTTCTGAACGCTGGCGACTACCGTGCTGACCTCAAGAAGGCCGGTTTCCTTACGCGCGATGCTCGCGTGGTCGAGCGCAAGAAGTACGGCCTCAAGAAGGCCCGCCGCGCTCCCCAGTTCTCCAAGCGCTAAGGTTTTATCTCCTTTCGAGATACAATGTACAAGCGGGGCCTGCCGATTCCTCGGCGGGTCCCGCTTTTCTTTTTCGACTAGGGTGGGCGGTTGCATATCGCCTACTAGGGAAGGAGCGATCCTATGCCCCAGAACATCTTCGGCACCGATGGCGTCCGTGGCGTCGCCAACGCCGATCTTTCGTGCGACCTCGCGTTTCGCCTGGGCCGCGCGGCGACCAAGTTTCTTGGTCCGGACATCTGCATCGGCCGTGACACGCGCCTTTCGGGCACCATGCTCGAGAGTGCTCTGACCGCCGGCATTATGGCCGAGGGCGGCCGCCCGCACTGCTGCGGCGTTATCCCTACGCCGGCCGTGGCGCTGCTCACCGTCCAAAACGAGCTCGATGGCGGCATCGTCATTTCTGCTTCGCATAATCCGCCGGAGTTCAACGGCATCAAGTTCTTTAGCCGCAAGGGCATGAAGCTTCCCGACGCGGTTGAGGAAGAGATCAGCGCCTGGGTCATGTCCGAGGAGGCCATGGCTGCCGACACGCTGCCGACCGGCGCCGGTGTGGGTCACATCATCAAGATGAAGGACGCCCGCAAGGCATATGTCGATCATGCCATCAGCACGCTCGACGGCCTTAAGCTCGACGGCCTGGTTGTTGCCGTCGACTGCGGTCACGGTGCTTCCTGCCAGACCACGCCCGCCGCGCTGCAGCGCCTGGGCGCCACGGTCCATGCCATCAACACCGATTACTGCGGCACTGACATTAACGTTGAGTGTGGCTCCACGCACCTTGAGCCCCTGCGCGAGCTCGTGCTGCGCACCCATGCTGACATCGGTCTGGCCCACGACGGCGACGCCGACCGCGTGCTGTTCGTGGACAGCGAGGGCAATGAGATCGACGGTGACTACATCCTGGCTATCTGCGGATCTGACCTCGCCGCTCGCGGCAAGCTCGCCAACTCCGAGATCGTCTCGACCGTCATGTGCAACCTGGGCTTCTCCATCGCTATGAAGGAGCAGGGCTTCGAGATGGTCCAGACCGCCGTGGGCGACCGCTACGTTCTGGAGCGCATGCTCGCGGACGGCGCCGTCATCGGCGGCGAACAGTCCGGCCACATCATCTTCCTGGAGCACAACACCACCGGTGACGGCCTGGTGACGGCTCTGCAGCTGCTGGCCGTGCTCAAGCGCACCGGTCGTACCCTCACCGACCTTGCCGGCATCATGAAGAAGTACCCGCAGGTGCTCGTCAACGTGCATTCCGACAACAAGGCTGGTCTGGACGATTGTCAGCCCATCTGGGATGCCGTCGCTGCTGCCGAGAAGGAGCTTGACGGCCGCGGCCGCATTCTGGTGCGCCCGAGCGGCACCGAGCCGCTGGTCCGCGTGATGGCCGAGGCCGAGACGCACGAGCTGACCCAGCGCGTTGTCGACGACATCGTCGAGGTTGTCAAGCGCGAACTTCCCTAATGGTCAAAAACCGTTGCCAAGTGGTAAACTGTTAAGGTTATTTTGATTGATTGGTATGTCCGAGGGGGAGCATGTTCACTAAAGTCCTAAGGTCTTTTGGTATGCGTGGTCGAGTCCTTACGCTGGATGCTCCCATCTCGGGCGACGTCATTCCGCTTTCCGAGGTAAACGATCAGACGTTTGCCACTGGCCTTTTGGGCCAGGGCGTGGCGATTCAGCCCACCGGAACGCGTGTGATTGCACCGGCTGACGCCAAGGTCGAGGCCATTTTTCCCACGGGACACGCCGTTGCGCTTAACACGGTCGATGGCTTGGACGTGCTCATCCACGTTGGTTTGGACACTGTTCAGCTCGAGGGCAAGCACTTTACCGTACATGCGCAAGTGGGTGACATCGTCCATAAGGGCGATGTACTCATTGAGTTCGATCGCGAGGCAATTGCTGCCGAGGGCTACGATGTGACGGTTCCCATCTTGGTGTGCAACTCCGTTGAGTTCTCGAGCATCAAGGGCTCCGTTGGCGTGCATGTCGAAGAGATGGATCAGCTCATCGTTGCTCGCGAGCGTTAGCAAGTGCACGTGGCCATTAGCCTACAATTCAAACACGTTTACGGAGGGCGCCCTTGAAAGAGGGCGCCCTCCGTGGCAAGATGGGAAACGTCCGAGGCTAAACAGCTTCGGGTCACCGTGGACGGGCAGGGGCCTCGACGCGGCTAGACACGAGACACATACATTACGCGACCTCGCCCTGGTGGCCGCACACGTTGGTTGCGGCCGACGCGGGCCGCGGGCAAGTGCTTGTAAGGGAGCCTTGCCTCTTTTGTACGAGAAAGGACGCGTAATGAAGATCATTAAAGCTAAAGACTACGAGGATATGAGCCGCAAGGCCGCCAATATCATTTCGGCGCAGGTTATCCTCAAGCCCGACTGTGTGCTGGGCCTTGCCACCGGCTCCACCCCGATCGGTGCCTACAAGCAGCTCGCTGCTTGGTACGAGAAGGGCGACGTCGACTTTGCCGAGGTCAGCACCTACAACCTGGACGAGTATCGCGGCCTTTCGCACGACGATCCCCAGAGCTATCACTACTTCATGCGTGAGAACTTCTTCGATCACATCAACATCGACCTGAACAACACGCATGTGCCCGACGGTTCCAACCCCGACGCCGCCGCTGCCTGCTCTGAGTACGACAAGATCGTCGCCGCCGCCGGTTACCCGGATCTGCAGCTGCTCGGCATTGGCAACAACGGCCACATCGGCTTCAACGAGCCCGATGACCACTTCTCCAAGGGCACGCACTGCGTCGACCTCACCGAGAGCACCATTCAGGCCAACAGCCGCCTGTTCGACAGCATCGACGATGTTCCCCGTCAGGCCTACACCATGGGTACCCAGACCATCATGTATGCCCGCATGATCCTGGTCGTCGCCAACGGCGAGGCCAAGGCTCAGGCCGTGCATGACATGTGCTATGG
>DBFAHJ010000221.1:0-4182 GCA_048227095.1 Collinsella aerofaciens
AGCCATGAACATGCTGTGATGGCCCGTCAGGAAGATGTACTTAAACTTGGTAAAGCGGGCAATGATAATGTTCACGACGTAGCCGAGAATCAGGATCATCATGGTCTGAACGCCGAGGACGCTCTGAGCCATCGAAACGACAACCTCGTTGTTGGGCACGACGCCGGTGATGTGGAAACCGGTCTCGATGAAGGTACCCAGCGGAGCAAGGTTCTCCTGAACAACAGCGGCGCCGGCAGACAGCATGATGTAGCCAAGGATCGGCTTCAGGGTGCCTGTCATCACCTTGTGGGCGGGACGCTTAAGCGCGACAAGGCCCACAAAAGCGAACAGACCCATAATCCATGCTGGCTTGGTCAGAATCGATTGGATAAACTCAAGTATGGGAAGGATGACTTGCATCTGGGCTTCCTTTCTTTTTAACGTGGGCGCGTTTCCCTCTTCCACAGGGAACCGCCCCTTTTTGTGCCGCTTTAGGCGTTAGCGGCGGCCGCCTTGATTGCCTCGAGGGCGTCTTCGCGGATCTTCTTCTTGTTCACGTAGCTGCGAACGATCACGACGTTACCGTGAAGCTCGGGAGCGAGCTCCTTAACGGTAATGAACAGATCCGGATTTGCGGAAGAAGCACCGTTCAGGTCCATAGACTCAACGTCGGCCTTGATGCCCTCCTCCTCACAAAGCTCCTCGACTTTGCCAGCGAGCATCAGGCTGGACCCGATGCCGTTTCCGCATACGGTGATGATATGCATGGCAACCTTCCTCTCCTACACGTGACGGATTTTCCGTCTATCCAAAAGCGGCGACGCATCGCCGTGCCATTAAGGCCTAAAAGAATGAACGCATGGTCTCCAAAACCTGCTCGGGCGTACCGCACGCGCTGAGCTTGGCAACGCAGTCCTCGTCCTCGAACATCTGCGAAAGCTCCGCCAAGCAACCAAGATGAGCCTTGGGGTCGGGCGCGCAAATGCCCACGAGTACGTGAACCGGATCGAAATCCTCGTGTCCAAATGCAACCGCAGGATCAAGCGTGACGATGCAGATTCCCGCTTCGCTCACATTGCCATCGGCCTGGGCGTGGGGCATGGCGATACCCTCTTCCAGAACCATATAGGGGCCAAATTTGTGAACCGATGAAATCATGGCGTCGACATAGCTCTGGTCGCATTTGCCCGCGTCAACGAGCAGCTTGCCACATGCCCTAATCGCTTCCTCCCAATCGGAGGCCTGGACATGGCAGGCAACAAGCTCGGGTTTAAGAAGATCGGTCAGCATGACAGCTCCCTACTCCTCGGGCAGGATATGAAAACCAAGCGCCTGAATGTCGCGGGCAAAGCCCTTGACCGTATCAAGCGAGTACTCGAGCAAATCTTTCCCGAAATTCTTGCGCTTGGCGAGAAGGGCATTGGGGACCGTGATGATCTGGCAGCCAACAGACTCTGCCTGGAAGATGTTGAGTACCTCACGCGTGGATGCCCAGAGAACCTCGGCGGCGGGCTTGACGGCAGCCTTCTTTACGGACTCTGCCATGAGGGGCAGCGGATCGACGCCGGTATCGGCGATACGGCCGGCGAAGATGGACAGAATAGAGGGGGTCTCGGCAGAGACGGCATCGACGAACTCGTCGACCTGCTCGGGCGTGAAGATGGTGGTGACATTCACCTTGATACTATCGGCAGAAAGGCGCTTGACCAACGCTGCGGTGGACTCGCCCTTGGTGTTGAGCGCCGGGATCTTAACGTAGACGTTGTCCGCCCAGGTTGCGATCTCGCGAGCCTCGGCCTCCATACCCGCCTCGTCGTCGGCAAACACCTCGAACGAGACTGACACATCGGTGATGTGCTCAAGAACCGTCTTGGCAAAAGCGCGGTAGTCGGTCACGCCGCCGGCCTTCATAAGGGAAGGATTGGTCGTGAAGCCCTGAACGTTGCCGTTGTCGTGCATGTCAAGCATACCCTCGAGGTTAGCGCCGTCGGCAAACACCTTGATTGCCATGTTCGGTCCTTTCTCATCTAGCACTATTGCTATCGAAAGCCTTTTTCTTTGTTTCAAAAGCTTTTCGGTTTTCTTTTATAAACTATTTCAAAAGATATCGAAAGCTCAATTGCCAACTTTCCGCGAACGGTCGATTATCGGGCGCGAGCGTACCTCACTTTTTGTGAACACCTTCCAGGCAAGACTCTTTACTGGCTATTACAGGCATTCTGCATGTCAGGCCAACTACTAACACAAATAAAAGCAAAGCGTGTCATTCATCTCGTTCACTCGATTTTGCCTTGTTCTTTTCATATCGATACGTTATATTTCGATTACGAAAGGCATTTCTTTCGCCTTTCGTTCATAAGGAGCGACACATGGCATCTACTTCAGACCTTTCACCCGCCGAGCGTCAGCGATTTATCATGAACTGGCTGGCGGAAAAGCCGAATATCTCGGTATCCGACATCGTCCGTCGCTTTTCGGTTTCGGAAGTCACCGCACGACACGACCTCGTCTCACTGGAATCGGAAGGCAAATTGCGTCGTGTACGCGGCGGAGCAGTATCGCTTTCACGTTCCACTGCAATCTCGTATCCCGAAGAGCGCATCAATGTCCAAGTCGAAGCCAAGGAGGCTATCGCCGCGACCGCAGCAACTCTTGTTGACGATGGTGACGTTTTGGTGATCGACATCGGCACCACGGGCTTTTACTTCACTAAAGCCCTCATAGACAAGCGCGACATCACCATCATCACCGGCGATCTTGCCATCGCAAACTATGCCAGCTTCAATCTGCCCAACGCTTCGGTAGTGCTGTTAGGTGGTTCCGTGCGAAAGGGCCACCTTTATCTCGCGGGCGCGCTGACGTTCGACTGCATGAGCAAGCTTCATGCCGACAAGGCATTTGTCAGCGCCGACGGATTCCATCCCGACCACGGCTTTACCGTTGAGCACGACTTCTCTGCCATGATCAAGCGCATGTATCTAACCAACTCGAACCTGAGCTACATGATGGTCGACCAGGGTAAGTTCAATAAGACGAGCTTTTATCAGTCCGCACAGATCGATGACCTCGACGGCATCATCATCGATGGGGACAGCGAAGGTATCATGACAGCGGCAATCGAGAGCAGCCACAGTCATCCCAAACTCTATATTGCAAAATAGCTCACATGGCCGGGTCGCCCCCAATGCAGGCGACCCGGCCATGTATTAAATCAAGCCAAAGTGGCGCATAGCCGTGACGGTACCGTCGTGTGCGACGTCATCGGTCACGTAGTCGGCGACCGCCTTGACCTCAGGCATGGCGTTGCCCATGGCGACAGCCGTCTCGACCGCAGCGAGCATGCCCAGGTCGTTACCCGAATCGCCGAAGCCAAAGGTGCGCGCGTTGCCGGTGCGACCCAGGTATTCCAGCGCTCGCGCCACGCCCACGCCCTTGTCGATGCCCTTGGGGCTCAGCTCGCGATTCTGACCACCGGTGTTGCACAGCTCAAACTCGCGATCGATAAAGCCATCATCGTTGGCTACGCGAGCCAGGTCGCTCGCGACGATGCCTACCTTGCCCACGCGCAGACTGCCGTCGACGCGCATTTCCTCGGCGCTGTGCACCACAGAAGTGCCGATCAGAGATGACTGCTCAACACCCGCGGGTTCCAGGGCAAAAGTAGCCACGTTGGTCTCGAAAAAGGCTTCAATCCCTGCCGCGGCCATACGGCGTGCAAGCTCCTCAACAATGTCTTCGTCAAAGCAGTCCTCATACACCACGCGGCCCTCGACCTCGAGCGTGGCTCCCGCCATGGCAACGACGCCCGCGGGGTCGAGCGCACGCAAGCTATCGGCGATGAGCCACAAGGGACGACCCGTGCAGATAAATGCCTGGTGTCCCGCGTCGCGCAGACGATGAAACGCCTCAACGACCGCCTGCGAGGGGTGAACCGCCGAAAAGTCCTTGTCGGTCATGTTGTCGGGATCGAACGACGTCAGCGTGCCGTCCACGTCAAAAAAGAGCACGGCGGAATCGGGGCACGCATCAATCATATGGGTTCCTTTCAGGGGCGAGAGTAAACGAAGCATCCATCATATAATGGAGCGACGCAACCAGAGAGGTCACCCATGGAATTTTACGCAAGCTGCCCCGAGGGCTTTGAGTCCGCACTCGCCGATGAGCTTAAACGCCTCGGGCTTTCGCATGTTCGCCGGCTGA
>DBFAHJ010000222.1:0-3369 GCA_048227095.1 Collinsella aerofaciens
GCGACATGTGCGCCTGCGCGGGTCGCTACGACGCACTGGTTGAGCGCTGCGAGGCGCGCGGCATGGTCGCCTGCCACGATGCCGCCGAGGTTGTCGCCGCATCCGATATCGTGGTCGCTGCGGTCAAACCGTACATGATCGAGAAGGTATTCGCCCCGCTCAAGGATGCTCTTGCCAAAAAGGTCGTTCTGTCGGTTGCCTGGACCTGGGACAGTGCCAAGTGGGAGCAGGTCCTGCCGGGCGTCGCGCATATCTCGACGGTGCCCAACACACCGGTTTCGGTGGGCGAGGGCGTCATCGCTTGCGAGAAGGCTTCCACGCTTAGTGATGAGCAGAGCGCCGTGGTGCTTGATCTGCTTGGCAAACTCGGTGCGGTGGTCGAGCTCGATACGAGCCTGCTGTTTGTGGGCGGCACGGTGGGTGGTTGCGCTCCGGCATTTGTCGCCATGGCAATCGAGGCCCTGGGCGATGCGGCGGTCAAGCACGGTATCCCGCGTGCCGATGCCTATCGCATTGTGAGCCAGATGGTGCTGGGTACGGCAAAGCTGCAGCTTGCAACTGGCCAACATCCTGCGGCGATGAAGGACGCCGTATGCTCGCCCGGTGGCGCCACCATCAAGGGCGTCGTTGCGCTCGAGGACGCCGGCATGCGCAGTGCCCTGGTCAAGGCAATCGACGCAACTCTTCAGTAAAACCGCCCATAATAGGGACAGGTTTATTTTGGCAGCTTTTTCCTGCGGTTTTGTCCTTTTAGCGAAAAGCGCCCCGCAACCGGAACGTTACCGGTTGCGGGGCGCTTGCGTTTGCCCAGATAAAACCGACCAAAATAAACCTGTCCCTTTTGGCAGGTTAGTCCCAGAAGCTGTCTTCTTCATCCTCGGACTTGGGTCCGCGGTCGACGTACATCTTATGGGTACGCTTCTCCATTACAAAGGCAAGAATCGCAAATAACAGGATGCCGCCGGCGAAAAGGATGGCAAAACCGGTGCGGGTGCCAAACAAAAAGGAAAAAACTGCGTCCATTGGGTGCCTTCTTGCGTAGTTGAGTTGGGTCGTAAACGCTCATAAGTATATACTTGCCCATACATGTACAAGGTTGCAACCTAAATGGAATGTATATCGCCGGAGGATCTAATGCTTGATATCAAGTTTGTTCGCGAGAATCCCGATGCCATCGATGTCGCCATGGCTAACCGCCAGACGTCTTGGGATCGCGAGAAGTTCTTTGAGCTCGACGACGAGCGCCGTGCCGTCATCACCGAGGTCGAGGAACTCCAGGCTACGCGCAATGCCGAGTCCAAGAAGATCGGCGCCCTGATGAAGGAGGGCAAGAAGGAGGAGGCCGAGGCCGCCAAGGAGGCCGTGCGCGCCGTCAACGAGAAGATTGACGGTCTGGCCGAGCGTCGTACTGCCCTCGAGCAGGAGCAGTACGACTTCATGGCTCACCTGCCCAACATTCCTTGCGAGGCCACGCCGTACGGCAAGGACGAGGACGAGAACATCGAGCGTCGCCGCTGGGGCACCCCGCGCGAGTTCGACTTCGACTTTAAGCCGCACTGGGATCTGGGCACCGACCTCGACATTCTTGACTTCGAGCGCGGCAACAAGCTCTCCGGCAGCCGTTTCACCGTTCTCGGTGGCGCCGGTGCCCGCCTGGAGCGTGCCCTCATCAACTTCTTCCTCGATACGCACACCAGCCGTGGCTTCAAGGAGTGGTGGCCGCCTATCGTCGTCAAGCGTCAGACCATGTTTGGCACGGGCCAGCTGCCCAAGTTCGAGGACGACGCCTATCACGTCTCGGGCGACAACTTCCTGATCCCCACCGCCGAGGTCGTGCTTACCAACCTGCACGCCGGCGAGGTCCTCGATGCCGACACCCTGCCGCGCCGCTACACCGCCTTCACCCCCTGCTTCCGCGAGGAGGCCGGTTCCGCCGGTCGCGACACCCGCGGCATCATCCGTCAGCACGAGTTCGACAAGGTCGAGATGGTCAAGTTCGCTAAGCCGGAGGAGTCCGACGAGGAGCTCGAGAGCATGACCGCCGAGGCCGAGTACCTGCTGCAGCAGCTGGGCCTTCCGTATCGCGTGATTAGCCTGTGCACCGGCGACTTGGGCTTCTCTGCCCGTCAGACCTACGACGTCGAGGTTTGGCTGCCGAGCTACAACGCCTACAAGGAGATCAGCTCCTGCTCCAACTGCGGTGACTTCCAGGCTCGCCGCGCCAACATCAAGTATCGCGACCCCGAGAACTTCAAGGGTTCGCGCTACCTGCACACCCTCAATGGTTCCGGCCTGCCGGCCGGCCGCACCATGGCCGCCATTCTGGAGAACTACCAGAACGCCGACGGCACCATCACGATTCCCGAGGTTCTGCGTCCTTACATGGGCGGCCTCGAGAAGATCGAGCCGGTCGCGTAACTTGCCTGCATAGGGGATATGCAAGGGCGCTCCTTCGGGGGCGCCCTATTTCGTGCGTAGGTCCATACCATGCCGTGCGGACAGCTCAATAGAAAACACACGAACAACTGTTCTGTATACAGCCATCTACCTGCTATGCTTTTGCTAAATAAGAGCGAGAGAAAGGGGACGCGATGGAGCTGTTTGATGATCGGGTGGTTTTGTTTGAGAGCGACGAGGGCGGGGAGTACCTGCTTGTAACGTGTGAGCCGTCTGGCATGGGTGGCCTGGTGCTTCGGCAGACGAGCGAGGGTCCGTTGACACAATGGTGCTTTGAGGAGTCGCCGCATGTGGTCGAGACCTTTGTGACGCACGAGGGACTTGTGGCGCTGGAGCACTTCTATGGAGTTGGGACTTCCAACCAGGTCGCGCGCATGCTGAGCATCTCGTTTGCCGATTATGATTGTGCCCAGCGGGTGAGATCGCTCCTGAGGGAACTTGATGCTAAGTTTGACGTGATCGAAAAGCCAATCGATCGTACGGGGAACGACGGTATATGCGGAGCAGCATGACAAAACTGCGTTCCACAAAAAAGTTTGAGATTGTGCTTGACTCCAATAAGCTAAAGTGGTTTTATATGTCTTGCGCTGCGGCGTTACCTCAGCTGGATAGAGGGTCTGACTACGAATCAGAACGTCATAGGTTCGAATCCTATACGCCGCACCAATTGAAATTGAAAGCCTCCGGCAACGGGGGCTTTTCTTTTATGGCAACACCGCATGGATTCGAACCTCGGTCGAGGCGCGAGCGTCTTAATCATCACTTCGTAAAATTTTTCCAAATTGTCGCTTGACCCATCGAGGGGTCACGTGCATAATAATCCGTGCGTTGCGGCGTTACCTCAGCTGGATAGAGGGTCTGACTACGAATCAGAACGTCATAGGTTCGAATCCTATACGCCGCACCAATTGA
>DBFAHJ010000223.1:0-3582 GCA_048227095.1 Collinsella aerofaciens
CACAGCGGACAGGAACTGACCGAGCGAGAACACGGCCAGCACGCCCAGCAGCATCCGCTTGAACTCGAAGCGCGAGGCAAACACCATGAGCGGCAACGACAGCAGCATGACGCCCCAGGCATAGACCGAGATCATGATGCCCGCCTGGGCCTCGGTGAGCGAGAACGACGCGGCGATATCAGTCAAAAGGCCGATGGGCATAAACTCCGACGTGTTGAACACGAACGCACAGCAGGTGAGCCCGACGAGTGGGAGCCACTGCTTGAGCGTGATGCCGTCTTGCCTTGTCTGAGTCATATATAACGTCTCCAATCGTTTTGAGCGGAGGCGATTATATAGCAACGGCCCCGCATCCGTCAGTACAGATGCGGGGCCGAAAACAATTCGATACACAGAGGTTGCGCCGTCAATTCATAACTAAGCCAACCCCAGCAATATGCCCGCCGAATGCACGACAAACGCCACGATCCAGGCAACGGCGACCTGAAACGCGAATACGGCCACGGCATAGCGCGCGCCCAACTCGCTCTTGACGGCGCCGATTGCCGCCACACAAGGCGGGTACAGCAACGTAAAGACCAAGAACACGTAGGCGGTAAACGGCGAAAACATGGTCGACAGCGCCGCGGGCGACGTTGCGCCCAAAAGCACCGTGAGCGTCGAGATGACGCTCTCCTTGGCAATGAGCCCCGTGACGAGCGCCGTCGAGGCGCGCCAGTCGCCAAAACCGAGCGGGGCCAACACCGGCGCGATGATGCTACCCAGACCGGCAAGCAGGCTTTGCGACTGGTCGGCGACCACATTAAAGCGGATATCGAACGTCTGAAGGAACCAGATGACCACGGTCGCGGCAAAGATAATGGTAAAAGCCTTGGTGATAAAGTCCTTGGCCTTATCCCACGCTAGCATCACCGTCGTCTTAATACTCGGCAGGCGGTAATTGGGAAGCTCCATGATAAACGGCACCGGGTCGCCCTTAAATGCCGTGCGGTTGAGCACCAAAGCCGCGATGCAGCCGACCATGATACCGATCAGATAGAGCGAGACCATGGCGGGAACCGTCGCCTGCGGGAAAAACGCCCCGCACAGCAAGCCGTAAACCGGCAACTTGGCTGAGCAGCTCATAAACGGCGTGAGCATGACCGTCATCTTGCGGTCGTGCTCGGATGGGAGCGTACGGGTCGACATGATAGCCGGCACGGTGCAGCCAAAACCGACGAGCATGGGCACAAAGCTGCGGCCCGACAGGCCGAAGCGACGCAGGACTTTGTCCATGACAAAGGCTACGCGTGCCATGTAGCCGGAGTCTTCCAGAATGGAGAGGAACAAGAAGAGCACGACGATAATCGGCAGAAAGGTCAGCACGCTGCCCACGCCCGTAAGCACGCCGTCGACAGCCAGCGAGCGCACTACGTCGTTGGTACCGAACGCCTTGAGGCCCGCATCGGCCGAGGCGATGATGGCAGCGATACCGTCCTCCATAAGTCCCTGCAACGCCGCGCCGATCACGCCAAACGTCAGCCAAAAGACGAGGCCCATAATCACCAGGAACGCCGGAATGGCTGTGTAACGACCTGTCAGGATGCGGTCAATCTTGACGGAGCGCACGTGCTCGCGGCTCTCGTGCGGCTTGACGACGCAACGCCCACACACGTCGCCGATAAAGCTAAAGCGCATATCGGCCAGCGCGGACAGGCGGTCGGTGCCAGCCTCGCCCTCCATCTGGGTAATGATGTGCTCGATGGCGTCGAGCTCGTTGCGGTCCAGGTGAAGCGCCTCGGTTACCAGCTCATCGCCCTCGACCAGCTTGGTCGCCGCAAAACGCACGGGGATGTGCGCCGTCGCGGCATGGTCCTCGATAAGGTTGGCAATGCCGTGGATGCAGCGATGCAGCGCACCGCCGTCCGGACCGTCGGGCGCACAAAAGTCCAGGCGACCAGGGCGCTCGCGAAAGCGCGCCACGTGCAGGGCATGATCCACCAGCTCGCCGATGCCCTCGTTGCGGGCAGCGCTAATGGGGACAACGGGCACGCCCAGCAGGCTCTCGAGCAGGTTGACGTCCACGGCGCCGCCGTTGGCCGTCACCTCATCCATCATGTTGAGCGCGATGACCATGGGGCGGTCGAGCTCCATGAGCTGCAGTGTCAGGTACAGGTTGCGCTCGATGTTGGTGGCGTCAATGATGTCGATGATGGCGTCCGGGCGCTCGTCAAGGATGAACTGACGGCTCACGACCTCTTCGCCTGTGTACGGCGACAGGGAGTAAATGCCAGGCAGGTCGGTAACGCTCGCCTCGGGATGGTTACGGATGGTGCCATCTTTGCGGTCGACCGTCACGCCGGGAAAGTTACCGACGTGCTGGTTGGAGCCCGTCAGCTGGTTGAATAACGTGGTCTTGCCGCAGTTTTGGTTGCCGGCGAGGGCAAAGTGCAGCGGCGCGCCCTCGGGCACGGCCGTCTTTGCCGCACGGGGCGAATACGTCCCCTCGCCCAGAGCCGGATGCTCCGTCGTGCCGATTGCGGCGTTAGCGCGCGGACCCGTATCGGTGTCGTGAATACCCACGAGCTCGATGCGAGCGGCATCGTCCTTGCGCAGCGTCAACTCGTAGCCACGTAGGCGGATCTCGAGCGGGTCACCCATGGGGGCGTACTTCATCATGGTGACTTCGGTGCCCGGCGTTAGACCCATGTCCAAAATATGCTGTCGGAGTGCCTGATCGTCCGATGCCACCGATGCGACAACGGCGTCCTTTCCAATCTCGAGTGTATCGAGCTTCACGTCCGTGTTCCTCCCCCGGCGCCCACAGGGCGTTGTATTTATGTTCACCATGGCTAACCGTTTGCCATGGCTAACCAATTGTAACCATGCATGATAGCGTGAACACACAACGACGTTCAATCAGCAGATTGGCGCAATGGGGACAGGCAGGAGAGTTCAGGGCCATAGTTTCCCGATGAGGCCTCTCGGGGAAACTACATCCCAGAATTCTGGCTCGAAACGGGATATGGTTTCCCAAACAGGCCTCTTACGGAAAATGCATCCCGGAATCCCCACTCGAAACGGGACGCACTTTCCCAGTCGAGGCCCTATGGGAAACTGCGTCCCACCTTGAAAGGCAAAACTGGGACGCAGTTTCCGGGCGGGGCATCAAAAACGAAGTTGCGGTGGAATAGTTCCTGGATGGACTGGTTGATGCCCCAGATAGGAACTATTTCACCGCAAGTTATTGAAGGGCTGGGATGCCGAGACTCTTACAGATGGCGCTCCAGGAAGCGGAAGGCTAGGCGAATCCAAGGGCGGACCGCCACCTGTTTGTCCTCGTTGTCGACCGCGGTGTTGGCGTTGCCGAGTGAAAGGCCGTGACCTCCCTGGTCAAAGACGTGCATCTCGCAAGCGACGCCCTCCTCCGCCATGCGTTGGGCAAACGGGTAGACCTGCGCAATCGGCGCCGTCTTGTCGTCGGACACGCCCCACACAAAGGTCGGTGGCATCTGACGCGAAACATGCGTGGTGGGGCAGATGTCGGCCAGATGCTCGTCAGTTGCCTCGCCGCCCGTCACCATCGACAGGTAGTCGTTGAGC
>DBFAHJ010000224.1:0-4765 GCA_048227095.1 Collinsella aerofaciens
TGTCAAAAATCTCACTAGAATAGGTGGCATGCTTTTGGCGGTGGCGGATAGATTTTTAACTGTGCAAGGCGCCTTAAGAACAAAAACGGTCCGGCGGCACGGCTGGCATCACATAGGAGGAACCATGAATGTAGAAACTGCGCAGCGGCTCGCCGACCTTCGCCGCAGCAAGGGCTTTAGCCAAGAAGGGCTGGCGCGAAAGCTGGGGCTGTCGCGCCAGGCGGTCAGTAAATGGGAGCGTGCGGAGAGCTCGCCCGATACCGAGAACCTGATCTCGCTCGCCAAGCTCTATGGCGTGAGCCTGGACGAGCTGCTCAATCCGAGCGATGAGATCGAGGACGATATCGAGTTTGAGAACGAGGACCGCGCCCGCCAGCGCGAGGCCGAGGCGGCAGAGCGCGCACGCACCCATGAGGCGGCGGCACGTGCCACCGAGGCGGCAACACAGGCGAGTGATGCCGCCGCCAAGGCGGCGCAAGCGGCGAGCTGGAGTGCACAGGCCGCCAATGCCGCTACGGCGCAGGTGACGAGTGGCGGCGCGGTTGGCTCGACACCGGTGAAAGGCCCGTTCCAGTCGTTCCCGTATTGGGCCGTGTGCTGGCTGCTGTTCTTTTTGCTGATGTTCCCGTTTGGTGCCGGCCCCTTTGCCGCGCTGATCTTCTTTACGATCCCCATCTATCACTGGGTGGCGCGTGCGCTCGATGGTGATTGGGCACGCGGGGATATTCAGGTTGGTCCGGCGCCGGTGGCTAGGACTCAGGTGCGGGATGCTTCCGCTGCGGTTGACACTGACGTGGCCACCGCGACTGCCGCTGAGCCGATTGCCAAAGAGGGTGGTGAATGATGAAGTTTTCGCATGAATCCAAGGTGCGCTTGGGCGTTGGCATCGGAGCGTTCGTGCTCATCATCGGGCTTGTCTTTGGCATTTCGCGGACATTGATTCATTTTGATGGTCCGTGGGATCTCGACGATGTTGTATCCGGCTTCTCTGGTATGGACGATGCGGTTGACGAGGACGATCTTTTGGATGGCGGTAACTATTCCGCTCGGCCTCAGCAGCTTTCGAGCACGACTTTTGACGAAGACGCGTTCCAATCGCTCGACTTGGATGTGACGTCGGGGACGGTCGAGGTTAAACGTGTCTCTGGCGGACCGGTACGTGTCATCGAAAGCGGGCGCGTTGCAAAGGGGGCGTCTGCTTCCGATGCCGCCACTCAGAATCTGGTTAAGATCGAGGGCTCTACACTCAAGATTAGCCAGTTCGACTGCGATGACGAGCGCGCCCATGACCGTAAGGTCACCATTGAACTGCCGCGTGAGCTTGCCGATAACATGATGGGCATTACGGCAAACGTGGGGTTGGGAGACCTGACGGTCGCGGACATTGCGTGCCACGACTTTGATTTGACGTTGGACTCGGGAGACGTCGCGTTTGCGGGCACCGTGACCGACACTCTGAATGCCGAGGTCGGTTCGGGCGATGTGACGTTCGAGCTTTACCAGGCCCCCGCGAAGTCGATGGACGTGAGTGTGGGCTCGGGCGATGTGGAGATGATGGTTCCGAACTCGACGGGCTTTAAGGCGAGTCTCACCTTGGGCAGCGGCGACTTCGAGAGCGATTTCCTTCCGCTTGGCTACGACGGCGAGACCATTTTGAATCTTGAATTCGATAACGGCGATAAGTCTGCTACGTATCGTTTTGAGGTCGGTTCGGGCGACATGTCGTTTGATTCGGAGTAGTGAGGCAGACGAAAGCCTAAGCGAAGATATAGACGCGCTGTTTGATGAAGGCGCCGAAGCCGAGATCGGCTTCGGCGCCTTTGCCTTTACAATGGGGGCATGGAACAGATTATCTTGAACATACTCGAGGCTCTGCGTCGCGGCGAGACCGTAGACGACAAAGCGCTCGTCAAACTGATACATGCCGAGGCGCGCCGTGAGGGCGCCGACAAACGCGATTTGGCCAAGCGCCGTCTGCTGCCGTTCTACCAGCGGGTAAAACGTGAGGAGCCGGCTCGTTGGGCTGGGTGGAATGTCGATGCCGAATTGGAGCGTCAACTGCTGCAGGTCCTGCGCATGAAGCCTCGTCGCACGGCTTCGGGCGTGGCGACCATTACCGTCATCACCAAGCCCTGGCCGTGCTCGGGCGATTGCCTGTTTTGCCCCAACGATCTGCGCATGCCCAAAAGCTATCTGCACGCCGAGCCGGCGTGCGCCCGTGCAGAGCAAAATTGCTTTGACCCGTATCTGCAGGTGAGCGCTCGTCTGACCGCGCTTTCGCAGATGGGGCATACGACCGACAAGATAGAGCTCATCGTGCTCGGTGGCACCTGGAGCGACTATCCGCAAGGGTACCAGACATGGTTTATGTCGGAGCTCTTTCGTGCACTCAATGATGATGCGGTGGCGGGCGTGGCGGCCAACCCCATGTTGGCGCGTCCGGGCATCAGCCGTGCCGAGGCAGGGCGCCTGCTCGATGACGCTCCCGCCGATGCCCTGCCGCCGGTGGTAACAGAGCGCCGCGAGCGCTATCGGGCTGCCGGCATTGCGACAGACGAGGCTGAGCTTGCTGCCGGCGTTGCCGACGAGCAGGGGCGTGTGGATGCTGTCGTTGGTGGCTATAACCGCGCAGTGCGTCGTCTGTACGGCCCCGGTACGCCATGGGGCGAGGCTGCCGAGTGGCAGACGGCAACGATGGAGGAGCTTGAGCGTCAGCAGCGCATCAACGAGACGGCGAAGCATCGCGTGGTGGGGCTCGTTATCGAGACGCGCCCCGATGCCGTAACGCCGCAGGCCCTCACGCTCATCCGCCGCCTGGGCTGCACCAAGATCCAGATGGGTATTCAGAGTCTCGACCAACACCTGCTCGATATCAACGAGCGTCGCATTTCGGTGGCGCAGATTGAACGGGCGTTTTCGCTTGCGCGCCTGTTTGGCTTTAAGATCCATGCGCATTTTATGCTTAACCTGCTGGGCGCCACGCCGGAGGGGGATAAGCGCGACTACGAACGCTTTATGACCGAAGGGGCCTTTATGCCCGACGAGGTCAAGGTCTACCCGTGTGCGCTCATCGAGGGCTCGCGTCTGGTGGGCTGCTATGAGCGCGGCGAGTGGCGTCCCTATACCGAGGAAGAGCTGCTCGATGTGCTGGCCGACGACATCGTGGTGACGCCGGCGTTCTGCCGTATCAGTCGCATGATCCGCGACTTTAGTTCCGACGACATTATGGTGGGCAACAAGAAACCCAACCTGCGTCAGCTCGTTGAGAACCGTCTGGCTGCTCGGGGTGATGGTGCGACGGTGCGCGAGATTCGCTATCGCGAGATCAGCACGGCGGGTGCCGACTTGGATGAGCTATCTCTTGATGAGGAGGTGGCGTACGAGACGCCGGTGACGCACGAGTGCTTTTTGCAGTGGGTGACGCCGCAGGGCAAGATCGCGGGCTTTTTGCGGTTGTCGCTGCCCGACCATTCGTTTGTTGCCGCGCATGCGGACGAGTTGCTGACGATGCCGGACGAGGCGATGATTCGCGAGGTACACGTGTATGGCATGGCGGCGCGCGTGGGGTATCAAGGCCAGGCGGCCCAGCACCATGGGTTGGGGCGTCTGCTCGTAGAGCGTGCGTGCGAGATTGCCCGGGATGCGGGTTATACGCGCATCAACGTGATCAGCGCGATTGGTACGCGCGAGTACTATCGCCATTTGGGTTTTTACGATCATGGACTCTATCTGCAAAAGGAGCTCTAGATGAACAAGCCGAGTGTTTCTGCTGGCGTCGTTGCCGGCGTTGCCCTGGGAGCCGCGGCGCTTGGTGCGGCCGCCGTCGCTGTTCGTGCTGCCTGTCTGCAGGTTGCGCGAACCCGCAATGGGTTGGCGCGTGTGAAACGCGTGCACGATGGGGACGGCGATGAGATTCGCGTGTTGGTGCAAGGCGGCGTCTACCAAAGCGCAAGCTATGTCGGCGATCGTTGGGCGGAGCCGGTCTTTGCGTACTATCGTGCATTTGACGATGTGTTTGAGTCCGAGGACGCAATGCGCGACGCTTATGGCTACGGCATCGACCGCATGCTTATGCTGGGCGGCGGCGGGTTTGCCTATCCCAAATTTGCGCTGATGTCGCACGAGAGCTTGCGCATGGACGTCATTGAGTACGATGCCGAGATTACGCGCCTGGCGCGCCGTTGGTTCTACCTGGACGAGCTGGAGCGCACGGTGGGCGATCGCCTGCGGGTGATTACCGCTGAGGCTCGCTCGTATCTGGGCGTGACGAGCGTGGGCCATCGTCGCTACGACGTGGTCGTGAGCGATTGCTTTGGCGGTGCCGAGCCCGTACGCGAGTTGGCAACGGTTGAGGCGTTGCGTTTGGTGCGGGGTAGCTTGAACTCGGGCGGCATCTACGTGGCTAATATCGTGAGCTCGAACGAGGGGAACGATGTGACGTTCCTACGCGACTGCGCTGCCACGGCACTCGAGGTGTTCGCCCACGCCTGGGTGGTCCCGTGTGGCGATGCGGAGTTCGGCGGCGAGGAGAACTACCTGCTCATCGCCAGCGACGGCGACTATGCCTTTGCCGAAGCCGTGCCCTTCGACACCGACTTCCTCGGCACCGTCCTTCACGACAAATAAGGGCTCTTCGGTGGTTTCTGTGGGAGAGATTCCGGCATAGGCCCAGCTCAGCGGGCGAAAACAACGATCTGGAACTGAAACGGCCCCGGGAGGGGCCGTTTCCGCGTCATCCGCCTATGATTGCTAAGCCAAATTCAGA
>DBFAHJ010000225.1:0-8242 GCA_048227095.1 Collinsella aerofaciens
GTCTGAATTTGGCTTAGCAATCATAGGCGGATGACGCGGAAACGGCCCCTCCCGGGGCCGTTTCAGTTCCAGATCGTTGTTTTCGCCCGCTGAGCTGGGCCTATGCCGGAATCTCTCCCACAGAAACCACCGAAGAGCCAAAGACCTTGACACCAAGGAAGGCGAATTCTTAGCACGCAGCTTCACCGACACCGCCTATATGTCGCGAGAAGTATGCGCTTACCTCGCAGACTGCCTGCTGTTCCCCGATGATGGCGCAAAGGCACATGTTGTTCCCACCACTGGCAGAGCGACCGCATGGCTGCGTCGCAGGTGGGGGCTTAACTTTGGTTCGAATGGCGAAAAAGACCGCTCGGACGATCGTCACCATGCCACCGATGCTTGTGTGATTGCAGCATGTAGTCGAAGCCTCGTGATTAAAACCGCTCGAATCAACCAAGAGACACACTGGAGCATAACCAGAGGTATGAACGAGACCCAACGCCGCGATGCCATCATGAAGGCTCTCGAAAGTGTTATGCCCTGGGAAACCTTTGCGAACGAAGTACGTGCGGCGCACGATTTCGTCGTACCCACACGCTTTGTTCCGCGTAAGGGAAAGGGCGAGTTGTTCGAGCAAACGGTCTATCGCTATGCCGGCGTTAATGCACAGGGCAAAGACATTGCTCGCAAGGCGAGCTCCGATAAGGACATCGTCATGGGCAACGCCGTTGTGTCGGCAGACGAGAAGTCGGTCATCAAGGTGAGCGAGATGTTGTGCCTGAGGCTCTGGCATGACCCGGAGGCCAAGAAGGGACAGGGCGCGTGGTACGCAGACCCCGTCTATAAGGCGGATATTCCTGCACTTAAAGATGGGACGTATGTGCCTAGAATTGCAAGGGCAGCAATAGGAAGAAAGGCGTGGAAACTCGTTCCGGAAAGCGCAAGGACAAAGCCGCCCCTGGAAATATACCTTGGCGATCTAGTGCAAATCGGCAATTTTATTGGGCGGTTTAATGGCTACAACATTGCAAATGGAAGTTGGTCATTTATCGACAGGCTTACTAAGGAAGCCCTAAGCTGCCCCAGTGTTGCCAAGCTGAACAACAATCTGTTCCCAACAATTATTCGTGAGTCCATAATAATGCGCAAATAGCCCATATGCCCCGTTCAGAGTGAGCTCTGAACGGGGCATTCTTCTTTCTGGGAACATCACCCGTAAACCAACGGCTGCATACTTTAATTGAACTTTCGAGCTTATCTTGTACGGTTATCGCATCTTTGCGCATGCGCCCTTCCCCAAGGTGATACGGTTCTATGTGGCGTAGAGCATGGTACCACGCGGTCTTGAGCACGCGCCCTTCCCCAAGGTGATACGCTAGCTCTCGGTAAGCATCACCGGCGACGTGAGTCTTGAGCACGCGCCCTTCCCCAAGGTGATACGCTACTACGGAGGTTGAATATAAGATGCCAGCTGTCTTGAGCACGCGCCCTTCCCCAAGGTGATACGCTAACGCTCCCCGCCGAGCTGCGCCCCGACCAGTCTTGAGCACGCGCCCTTCCCCAAGGTGATACGCTCGAGACGTGCGGGTTCTGCGCCGTGAGCGAGTCTTGAGCACGCGCCCTTCCCCAAGGTGATACGCTAATAACGGCGCTGTCCTCAGTTACCTCGGGGTCTTGAGCACGCGCCCTTCCCCAAGGTGATACGCTGATGTCTGACGGAACAATCGAGATTGACCTGTCTTGAGCACGCGCCCTTCCCCAAGGTGATACGCTCCTGTTCAACATGGCGACGGCAATGAAGATGTCTTGAGCACGCGCCCTTCCCCAAGGTGATACGCTCGAGGTGGACACCTTGCAATTACTGACGCAGTCTTGAGCACGCGCCCTTCCCCAAGGTGATACGCTCGGTGACGACGGTATCTACTCATTGCTGGAGTCTTGAGCACGCGCCCTTCCCCAAGGTGATACGCTATGTGCGCACAGAAAAGCCCCTTTAACAGGGGTTTTTCTGTTTCAAGCCTCAAAAAAGAAGACTGATTCGACCTCAGATCTACAACTGCGATTCATTTTTTCGAGACAAAACGCGCCGGCACGTCGCCCTTCACGCAAGAAAAGAGCCGTATTCGGCACAGCGATTTATGTACTTTTCTTCACAATCGAATCAAATCCTTGGGCGAAAAATCGCTCAAAAGGACCGACCTAAACGCTATCCATAGCTACCGTTTACGGAATACTGGTTAACACTCGCCCAAAAAAGTTCGCCCCGCCCAATCCGGAGATTGAACGGGGGTAACTTTACGGGTAAGCCACTTAAGTGGCTCCCCTTGTCTGGAGCCGCGCCCTTCCCCAAGGTGAGCTGCTTTCGACGTAGTTATATTTTAGCGCTAATGCGGGGAAGGTCGTCGACAAAATGGCCCAACGGACAATACTTATCCAGAGCAAGGCCCATCTCTGCATCAAGAACGGCCTATTGATGATTAACGTGGACGATCGAAGCTCCACCGTTCCCCTTGAAGACATTTGGGTCGTCATCGTCGAATCTCATCAAACAACAATGACAGTTGCCTGTATGTCACAACTCAACGACGCGGGAATAGGCGTTATGATTTGCGGACGTGACCACATGCCCAACGGTCTCATGCTCCCCATGGGAGCCCATTCGCGCCATGCACGCATCGTCGAAGACCAGCTTGCAATGAGCCTTCCGTTTAAAAAGCAGCTTTGGAAACGAATCGTTCAGGCAAAGATACTCAACCAAGCGGCGGTTCTCACAGAAATGGGGCTGCCTACAGACCCTCTCCCCTCTTATGCCAAAACCGTTCTTTCGGGCGACACGGACAATCGTGAAGGCGCAGCTGCCTCCGCGTACTTTAAAGCCCTCATTACCGAAGGGACCAGACGCAACAGCATGCAGAGCTCCGCCCTCGATTATGGTTACAGCGTCTTGCGCGCGGGCATCGGAAGAGCAGCCGTTGGCGGTGGATGGCTCGTATCCCAAGGGCTTCACCATCACAGCGTTTACAACGCGTTTAATCTTGTCGACGATCTTATTGAACCGTTCCGTCCTCTCGTCGATCTAATTGTTATGAGCTACGGCGTTGCAGAGCCTTTGGGCCAGAGCGACAAAGCGTTGCTCGCCCGCGTATTTGAGCACGTCATGACTATCGACGGAAAACGTTGCGGCTGTCAGCAGTGCATAGAAACAACGCTCTCTTCACTCAGAACTGCCGTTCTCGAAAAGGATCCTAAGAGGCTGTTGTTGCCCGAGCTAAAAGGGCTCGAAATGGTAACTGTTGAATAGGGAGGAGCCATGAGAGTTATGAGGTTATTGGTTCTGTTCGATCTTCCAACGGGAAGCAAAGCCGAGCGTCGGCAGTATAGCGACTTTCGAAAGTTTCTGATTAGCGACGGATACCATATGGAGCAGTTTTCAGTGTATTCACGCCTGTCGGTGACTCGCGAATCCGCAGCGGCGCATATCGCTCGCCTTAAGCTGAATCTTCCAAGCGCTGGAGAGGTCACCGTTATCGAAATGACCGAAAAGCAATACGAAGACCGAATGGTCCTTCTGAGCGAACACAAGGAGCAGCCCGTTGAGCAGGGCGCGCAGTTAACGCTTGTGTTTTGACGTTGCCGCCTCATGCGCGCTTGACCTTCCCGGTCTTGGACGGCTGGCGCTGTTGGGCATCGCGTTTGGCATGGTAGGCGGCGCCTTTGCCTGGTACCTTGCCCACGCCAAGACCCTTGCGGCGCGGCTACTCCCCAACCCCTATGTGCGCATCGCCGTTATGAGTCTTATGCCGTCAGCGATTCTGCTCGCACCCATCCTGATTGGCTGCGAAGTCTTCGGCTTTGGTGACTTGCCGATGTTCTTTATTGTCTGCGTTGTGGCTTATCTGTTCAACATGGATTAGTCGATCTACGCCCTGCAGAAGCGGGCGTAGAAGGATGTCCAAGCAGGTGGTCTCAACCGAAAACGGCGTCCCACTCTGAGGCTGTATTCCGGGACACGGTTTCCGCTTGGGACGCCATTCGGAAAGCGTGTCCCGCTCTTTCACGGCATCTTGGCTATGCAAAGTGCTCGAACGTTATTCCTCGTACGCGCCCTCAAGCCGAAGCAGCCACTCCTTGCGGTCAAGGCCACCGGCATATCCGTTAAGCGAGCCGTCGGCGGCAACCACGCGATGGCACGGCACGATAATCGAAATAGGGTTGCGAGCGACCGCAGCCCCCACAGCACGGGGAGACACGACGGGTGCCTCGTTTCCCGGCACACGATGTCGAGCCGCAACACGCTGGGCTATCTCGCCATACGTAGCGACCTCGCCACGCGGAATTGAAAGCAGCTCAAACCAAACCTCACGCTGAAACGCCGTGCCAATCAAATGCAACGGCGGCGTAAACCGAGGCTCCTGCCCCGCAAAATAAGCATTCAACCAAGCCCAAGAACGCTCAAGTACCGACGAGGCAGCACCGTTTGCCGGATTCACCGAAGACATCCCGCCAGCACCAGAAAACGCATCGGAACCCTCGACATGCTCCGTATCTTCTTTGAGCAGCGTAGAGCCAAAATGCTCCTGCCCCTCAAACCAAAGCCCTGTCAAACCGCGGCCATCAGCGGCAAGCAAGATTTCGCCCAAAGGCGAAGCAAACGTCGTCGTGACCACCAGCGGCTCCTTTCAAAACTCCGCAACATAATACCGCGAACTGTGCAGGCAACCCCCGCAGATACGTCCAGGCGGGCTCGCAATTACTTCAGCGAGGCTGTTTTTCCCAATCAAGCGAAGAAGACGCGGGGCTTCGACGCCAGAGCGGTACCCCCGCGAGCTGAGCTCTAATACTTTTCCCGAGAAGTGAACGAGTAAAAACGAAGCCCCAGAGCATCCACACCCTTAGACCGCAAAGCCGCAGGATTCGCACTGCAAAACCGCAGGAAATAGCGGTCAAAATATGCCAATGCTTCGGGGGTCCAAATCAGGTCGTTCACTTCTCGGAAAAGTATTAGACCTCGATTCGCACCAATCCCAAAGTCACCCCAGGCAGCAGGCGCGAACGCGCCGCAGCTGCCGGCCGAGCCCCACAGTCCCCAAAGGCGGCAGGCGCGAAGCGCCAAGGCCGCCGCCGGGACCAGGGCCCGCAACAGCCATGCGCCCCAACATCAGCCCAGCGGCCCCAACCAACAACGGCCCCATCGCAGGCCGCTCGCAGCAGCGTCACCGCAGGCGGGGGCCAGGCTTAGTTTTCAGAACACTCCGCAGACCAGTGTGGCGCCTTGTCCGCGGCCCCGATGGAGCTGCACACGGCGCCACACATGGTCGAGGACGTTCTGAAAACTAAGCCCGGCCCCCGCCGGACAGGTCACACTACTCGCAGAGCAGCTTAGCGATCTGGACGGCGTTGGTTGCCGCACCCTTACGGATTTGATCGCCGCAGCACCAGAAGGTGATGCCACGCGCAGCCTCGGGGTTCGAGATGTCGCGGCGTACGCGACCGACCCAAATCAGGTCCTGGTCGGAGGTGTCCATCGGCATGGGGAAACGCTCGTGTGCATCCTCGGCGCCCATGTCGTCAACCAGCTTCACGCCCGGAGCGACAGCCAGCGCAGCGCGGGCCTCTTCCACCGTGATGTCGCGCTCAAACTCGAGCGTAATGCTCTCGGAGTGCGAGCGCAGCACGGGCACGCGTACGCAGGTGCAGTTCACGCGCAGCTCGGGCAGGTGCATGATCTTGCGGCCCTCGTTTTGCAGCTTCATCTCCTCGGAGGTAAAGCCCTCCTCCTTAACGCCACCGATCTGCGGAATCAGGTTGCTCGCCAACTGGGCGGCAAAAGCGCGCGGCTCGGGAATCTCTTCGCCACGGCCCAGGGCGGCCAGCTGGGCCTCAAGCTCGGCCATACCGGGAGCGCCAGCACCCGAAGCCGCCTGGTACGTCGAGACGATCATACGCTTCACGCCGGCGAGCTGGTGCAGCGGCCACGTGGGAACCAAGCCGATGATGGTCGCACAGTTGGGGTTGGCGATCAGGCCGTGGTGCCACTTGATGTCGTCGGCATTGATCTCGGGCACGACCAGTGGCACCTCGGGATCCATGCGGAAGGCGTGGCTGTTGTCGACCACGACCGCGCCGCGCTTGACGGCCTCGGGCAGCAGCTCCTTGGCGATATCGTCGCCGGCAGCGCCGAGTACGATGTCGCAGCCCTCAAAGGCCTCGGGGCAAGCCTCTTCGATCACGATCTGCTCGCCGCGGAACTCAACGGTCTTGCCCGCAGAACGCGCGCTCGCCAGCAGTTTGAGCTTGCCAACCGGAAACTCCTGCTCATTGAGGCACTCGAGCATCTGGGTGCCCACGGCTCCCGTCGCGCCCAAAATAGCAACCGTGTACTGTTTCATGCTTCCCCCTTTTAAGGTTGTGGCTTTTGCCCGCACACCGAGCAGGCCGATAATTGTTGCCAGTGTATACAAGAACGGGGCGGGCACGAAACCCGCCCCGCCGAAACGAAACCGAAACGAAACGCCCCGCAGTTGATTTTTGGCACTTATCCCAAAAATCCACCGAGATAGCAGCTACTTGTGGAGCGCGGCCAGAGCGGGATCGACCGGCTCGGGAGCCTCCAAGTCGGAGACCTTCACAATACCGTTTTCGTCGGAGAAGGCACGGTAAATGGTCTGAATCGCCAGGTCGAAGTCCTTCTCCTCGACACCGATAATGATGTTGATCTCGTCGCAGCTCTGCGAAATCATGCGCACGCTCACGCCGGCCTGGCCGAGCATGCCAAACAGATGGCCCGAGATGCCTGCACGGCCGCGCAGGTTACGACCGACGGTCGCGATAAGCGCCAGACCCTCAACGACCTCGATCTCAAGCGGCTCGACCTCCTGCTGAATGTCGCCCACAAGCGAATACAGCGAGTCGTGCACGTCCCGCTCCTGCACCACGGCGCCAAAGCGGTCGACACCGGTGGGCATGTGCTCGACGGAAACGTCATAGCGTTCGAAGACCGAAAGCGCACGGCGCATAAAGCCAACGCGGGGCTTGGTGCGGTCGCGGGCCACGTTGATGGCGACAAAACCGCGCTTGCCGGTCACGCCGGTAATAATGGGCTCTGCCTCGCCCTCGTCAGCCGTCTCGCTAATGATGGTGCCGGGGTCCTGCGGCGCATTGGTGTTCTTGATGACTAGCGGAATCCCCGCCTCGCGTACGGGGAACACGGCCTCCTCGTGCAGGACGCTTGCACCCATGTACGAAAGCTCGCGCAGCTCCTCGTAGGTAACGCGGGCGATGGGCTGAGCCTCGGGCACGATGCGCGGATCGGCAGAATAGAAGCCCGAGACGTCGGTCCAGTTCTCGTACAGATCAGCGCCCAGGCACTTGGCCAGAATCGAGCCGGAAATATCGCCGCCGCCACGGTCGAGCAGCTTGATCTGGCCCTCACGCGTCGCGCCGTAGAAACCGGGCATAACAAAGCCGCCCTGCTGACCGTACTCTTGCACCAGCTCGGAGGTGCGATTCATGCTGAGCTTACCGTCGTGATGGAACGCCACAACCGTCGCGGCGTCCAGGAACGGCAGGCCCAGGTACTCGGCCATCAGGCGAGCGGTAAAGTACTCGCCGCGGCTCACGAGCTCCTCGGTAGAGTAGCCGCCCGAGCGGGCGCGCTCGGCAAAGGCCGCGAACTCCTCGCGGATGGGATAGGTGAGCTCCAGCTCGTCAGCGATATCAAAATAGCGCTGGCCAATGTCCTCGAGCAGCTCCTCACACGACACGTGGTACTTAACGTGCGCGTTAACCAGGTAGAGCAGGTCGGTCACCTTGGTGTCGCCCTTAAAGCGGCGACCGCAGGCGGAAACCACCACAAAACGGCGGGCAGGGTCGGCATCGACGATGGCCTTGATCTTCTTGAAGTGTTCGGCATCGGCGACCGACGAGCCGCCAAACTTGGCAATCTTAATCATGGGCTGGAGGTTACCTTTCTAAAAAGCCTCTGCGAACCTATTTTGCGCGCTCTGATACCATGGTTTCACCGATTGGGACCAAGGCATCCGAGGAGCAGTGTTATATGGGAACTTATCATAGTACACGAGGACGCACTTTATCGTGCTCAAGTAAGGTGGCAATCCGTACCGGCATCGCTCCCGACGGGGGTTTGTTTGTCTCGGACGAGCTCGGCACCCAGCAGGTCGATATCAGCTCGCTTGCAGATAAATCGTACTTTGAAATCGCTCAAGATGTGTTGGGAATGTTACTGAATGATTACACGGCC
>DBFAHJ010000226.1:0-2750 GCA_048227095.1 Collinsella aerofaciens
GACCGCTGCCAATCCGGCTCATGTGAACTGCGCGCACGACGACCATACCGGGGGCGACATCATTGATGAAGTGGCCGAGGCGGGCGTGAGCGCCGACCACATCCACGAGTTGTGCGAGCGCGACCATTGCGGTTGCGATGAAGACGAGGACGAGCACGAACACGGACATGGCCACGATCACGGTCATGAGGGCGAACATGAACACCATGATGGTCACGGTCACTCTCATTCCCACGAAGGGACGCCTGTCCTGTCGATCATCCGCAGCGCGATCTCGCACACCGTGCAGGTCTCGGTATTCATTTTTCTGGTGACGCTGATTCTGGTCGCCGTACTCGAGACGTTCGGCGAGTCCGCAATCGAGCAGTTCCTGCGCGGTAACGAGACGCTTGCGGTCCTGGGCTCGGCACTCGTCGGCCTGATCCCCAACTGCTCGGCTAGCGTCGTTATCACGCAGCTGTACCTGGAGGGCGCGCTACAGCTGGCGCCGATGCTCGCCGGCACGCTCATTTCCGCCGGTGTGGGCTACCTGGTGCTGTTCCGCACCAACCGCAGTGCCCGCGAAAACGTCCTGTTCCTGATCATGATGTACGTCATCGGTGCCGGCTGGGGCCTCATCCTATCCGCCTTCGGCCTCTAAGTGGGCCTAACAAAACGGGTTTCAAAATAGCCATGCTCGGCGCCTGCACAATGCGGCGACGCATGGCATTTTGAAACCCGTTTTTTGTTGAGCCATGGATTTTGAGCGCTCACACCGCCCAAAGCAAAAAGCAGATTTCCGGACATGTCCCAAAAATCTACCTTGGTTAGCGCAGCAGCTCGGTGAGGTTGCGTTTAAAGCGAGCGCGATCTTCGCTGGTGAAGGCTGCCGGCCCGCGGGTGCGACCGCCAGCGCGACGCACCTTCTTTTCCTCGTGGCGAATAAACAACTGCATGTCGATGGTCGCTTTGTCGTAGACGCGCCCGCGCACACCGATGGCGGCGGCATCGCGCCCGAGCACCATGCTCGCCAAGCCAATGTCCTGCGTCACGACCACGTCGCCCGCCTGCAGGCGTTCGACAATGGCAAAGTCGGCGCTGTCGGCGCCCACACTCACGTCGAGCGTCGTGACCCAAAAGCCGCGTCGCGCGTGCTCGGCATCGCGCGGGTCGTCGCGGCGAATGTCCCGTTCCAGGTTGTGCGTGCTGTTGCCGGCGATCACAACGGCGACGCCCGCCCGCCGCGCGCAGTCAATCGACTCGCGCGTGACCGGGCAGGCGTCGGCATCAATAAAGAGCGTTCGCGGCATCTAGTGCACCAGTTTGCCAAATTGAATAGCGCGAACAATCAGCGTAACGCCAAACACCAGCAGCGCGGCGCCGCTAAAGATGACGAGCATCTTGGCCGACCATAGCGGATAGATAAACACGAACATGCCGGCGATGATGGAGAGTGCACCGCTCAGGATAGCGAGGGCGCGGTTGGACGAAAGCTCGGACTCCAGAATGGACATGACACCTTCGACAATCCAGCCAAAGCCGGCCACGATAACCACCATCGTGGTGAGCGTCGCGGTCGAGAAGGCCTGGTTGCGCAGGATTATGACGCCGCCCAAGATAATGAGTAGGTTGGAGATGATGCTCGTCACGCGCCAGCCGGTGGGCAGCAGCGGCTCAAAAATGGCAGTGAACAGCCTGATGGCAGCAGTGATTACAAAGTAAAAACCCAGGACAGTCATCAAAAAGACGAGGGACTTGGCGGGTGCAAAAAGCAGCGCGATACCAGCAATGAGCGCTAAGACGCCCGTGATGGCGTAGATCCAGCGTACGGCCTTGACGGCTTTGCCCGCCATGCTTTTCTCGTCAAATCCAAACTGGCTCGATTTTTGGTCATCGTTCTTAAAGATGCCCATAATGTCTCCTTTCCGTGCGGCGTAAGCCTTGATCGTTACGACCAGTATCGCCTAAAGGCGCTGACGTATGGGTCGGGGAGGGTGAAACGTAACCCAAAGGCCCCGAATTGTTTCCGTTGTTCCCCACGTCGCGATTTTCTATTCAACAGGTGTAGAACATTGCAGCCCTGTTCGTTATTGCCTACGTTTTAGGTTAGATTTTCCTAAGAACAATTGCCCGAAATTGGGGGTCCCTATGAACGAAACAGTTCCCGCGGCGCCGGTAAGCGCTGAGTCGATGGCAAAGCAGGGTTGCGAAAAGCTCGGCTTGGACGCGTTTGATGCGTTGGTTCGCCGCGCCCGCACGTGCCGCCGCTTTGACGAGTCCATGCGCGTGCCGCGCGAGTTTTTGCTCGAGCTGGCGGAACTTGCGCACCTGGCTCCCTGTGGTGCCAATGCTCAGCGTCTGCGTTTTCATGTGGTAAGCGGTGCAGAGGACTGCGCGCGTGTATTTGACGAGCTCGCATGGGCCGGCGCACTTAAGGACTGGCCGGGTCCTGCCGAGGGTGAGCGCCCGACCGGCTACATCGCGATTCTTGCTGAGCGCGCCGTTCCGGGCAAGCCCGCCGCTCCCATTACCGATGTCGACACGGGCATTGCCGCGCAGACGATGATGCTCGCCGCCCGCAGCGCCACGCCCGAGGTGGCAGCCTGCATTTTCAAGGCCTTTACGCCCCACGCGATCGATGCCATGGGGCTCGATAACGACAAATATGAGCTCAAGCTGATCATGGCGTTTGGCGTTCCGGCCGAGACACAGGTGATCGATGCGATCGATTCCAACCCCGACGGCTCCATCAATTATTGGCGCGACGAGGC
>DBFAHJ010000227.1:0-2632 GCA_048227095.1 Collinsella aerofaciens
CGGCAAGGACCTGGGCGTGGCGGCGACGCTGGAGCGCCTGGGCATCGACGCGAGCGAGGCGATTGCCTTTGGCGACGGCGAGAACGACCTGTCGATGTTCTCGGCCGTGGGCACAAGTGTGGCCATGGGCAACGCGCAGGAGACCGTGAAGGCCGCAGCGACCTACGTAACGACCGCCGTGGACGACGATGGGATCTACAACGCCGCGAAGTACTTTGGACTGCTATAGTTGCGGCTCGGCACTTGGGGACACTCCTTGCGGGGCGTGTTCCCATTTTGTTTTCGTCCCGCTCGTTTTGTGAAACACGGCTAACTTTTAGGCAAAGTAGTAAGACATGGGCAACTTTTGCGGTAAAGTAAGCCGTGGAAAGTATCCAAAGGCTAACTAGCAATCATCGCGAAAGGCGGCCCATGGCCCTACGTGAATCCGGAGAAGACTATCTCGAATCGATCTACGTTCTGTCGGAACGCCAGGGCATCGTGCGCTCGATCGACGTTGCGGAGTACCTCGGCGTAACCAAGGCGAGCGTTTCCAAGGCCATGGCGACGCTGGAAAGCAACGGCTATGTCGAAATGGGCAAGCGCGACGTTCATCTGACGGAGCGTGGTCTGGAGGTCGCTCGCCAAATGTGGGAGCGTCACTGCTTTTTCGTGGGGCTGCTGGAGGATGCGGGTGTTTCGGCTGAGGTCGCGTCGCAAGAGGGCTGCCACATGGAGCACTGCCTGAGCGAGGAAAGCTTCGAGAAACTGAGGGCGATGCTGAACCGGGGCGAGGCGACGGGCCAAGCGGCGGAATCCTAACGAACCCCCAGTAGCGCGGAGTTCGCGCAAAGCGCGAACCAGCGACCGGGACCAGCGGTCCTTTCGGCCAAGTCCATTTCAGCAAAGGAACCCCGCCAGCAAGCGATGCCCAAGAACTGCCACCTACGTCACCGCAGGCCGGGGCCGGGTTTGGTTTTGAAAACACTCCACAGCGCGAGGCCCGCCTTTCCGTTGCTCCGCAGGAGCAGGAAAGACGGGCCTCATGCGCGAGGACGTTTTCAAAACCAAGCCCGGTCCCGGCCGGACAGCCCACGAACGCTACAGGTTCTTGACACCCATCGCGCGCATGGCATTCAGGATGGCGATAATCGCCACGCCCACGTCGCCGAACACAGCAAGCCACATGTTGGCGATGCCCAGTGCCGCAAGCACCAGAATCAGCAACTTAATGCCCAGCGCAAAGATGATGTTCTGCCAAACAATCGACATGGTCTTGCGCGCCACGCGGATCGCGCGGGAGATGTTGGACGGCTTGTCATCCATGAGCACGACGTCCGCCGCCTCAATTGCGGCGTCCGAGCCCATAGCGCCCATGGCGATGCCAACGTCTGCGCGGGTAAGCACGGGTGCGTCGTTGATACCGTCGCCTACAAAGGCGAGCTTGCCCTTGCCCGATTCTGCTGCAAGCAGCGCCTCGACACGCTCGACCTTATCACCCGGTAACAGCTGCGCGTGGAACTCGTCGAGACCGAGTTGCTTGGCTACAGACGCCGCAACCTCCTCACGGTCGCCCGTGAGCATGACGGTGCGCTTGACGCCGGCGGCGTGCAGGTCGCGAATCGTTTGCTCGGCATCGGTCTTTATGGTGTCGGCAATTACGATGTGGCCGGCGTACGTATCATCGACCAGCACGTGGAGGATGGTGCCGACGATCTCGCAATTGGGCGCTTCGATACCGGCCACAGCAAGCATCTTTGCGTTGCCGACGATGACGCGCTTGCCGTCGATAATCGCCGTCACGCCATGGCCCGCGTCATTGGTGGAGTCGCTTACGCGTTTGGGATCGAGCTCGCCCTGGAAGGCGGTGCGTACCGACTGCGCGATGGGATGGTCGGAGAATGACTCGGCAAGGGCCGCGACTTCGAGCAGCGACTGCTCGGTATAGCCTGCCTCGGGGTGTACCGCCACGACCGAAAACGTGCCGTTGGTGAGCGTGCCGGTCTTGTCAAAGACGACGGTGTCCACATCCGCGAGCGTCTCGAGGTAGTTAGAGCCCTTGATGAGGACGCCCAGCTTGGATGCGCCACCGATGCCGCCAAAAAAGCTGAGCGGCACGCTGATCACGAGCGCGCATGGGCAACTGACGACGAGGAAGGTCAGGCCGCGCAGGATCCAGTCGGACCAGGCGCCGGTGACCAAGCCACCGCCGAGCGCGAGTACCGCGGCCGCGCCGGTGACAGCGGGCGTGTAGACGCGGGCGAAGCGCGTGATGAAGTTCTCGGTGCGTGCCTTCTTCTCACTAGCGTTTTCTACGAGCTCCAGGACGCGCGCGACGGTGGACTCGCCAAAGGGCTTGGTGGTGCGCACGTGGAGGAGACCCGTCATGTTGATGCAGCCGCTGATGATATCGTCTCCAGTTTTGGCCGGGCGGGGGACCGACTCTCCGGTAAGGGCGGCGGTATCGAGCTGTGTCTCGCCCTCGACGATGACGCCGTCGATAGGCACGCGTTCACCGGGCTTGACCACGATCACGGTGCCGACGGCGATGTCATCGGGGAAGACCTGCTCGAGTGTGCCGTCGGGCTGCTCGACGTTAGCGTAGTCGGGCGCGATGTCCATCATGGCACTGATCGACTTGCGGCTCTTGCCC
>DBFAHJ010000228.1:0-3991 GCA_048227095.1 Collinsella aerofaciens
TCGACCACACCCACGGCGGCAAGCAGCGACGTATCCTTGTAAAGCAAGATAAACTCGCTGGTCAGCGTAGGCAAAACATTGCGGAACGTCTGCGGAATCATAACGTAGAGCAGCGTCTGGAAGGCATTCATGCCCAGAGAGCGAGCAGCCTCGTTTTGGCCCTTGGGGATCGATTGAATACCGGCACGGAAGATCTCGCACAGGTACGCAGACGAGTTCATGGCCATGACGATAACGCCCAAAACATAGTCGTCCACCTTGACGCCGGCCAACGGCAGACCGAAGAACGCGATATAGATCTGCAGGAACGCCGGCGTACCGCGAATGATATTCACGTAGATGCCGGCGAGGCAGCGCAGGATGCGCGACTTGGAGATGCGCATAAGCGACAGGGCAAAGCCAAAGGGAATTGCCAGCGGAAACGCCACGAGCACGATCGAAAGCGACATAAGGAAGCCCTTGAAGACGATCGGCAGGCTCTGGACCAAAATGACCGGGTTCAGGAACAGGCGCAGGAACATATTGGAGTTCCACGCCTCGACCCATGGCTGCTCCTTAAGGTCGGCCAGGAAGTTATCGAAGGCCGTCACGCCCTTGATCTCCACCGACGGAATCTTGGAGATCTTCTTGGTCGAACCGTCGGCGAGCGTATAGGTGCCGCTAAAGGCCTCATCGCCGCCCTCGACGGGGAAGGTCACGCCGTAAACCTCGACGCGGAAATAGCCGCCGGCAGGCGCCGTCTCGCCAAAGTCAATCTTGAGCGTCTGGCCGTCAGCCTTGCACGTGGGCTTCATGGGCGTACGATCCATGAGGTCCTCGCCCGAGAGCATCGTCAATCGCGTGTCATCGGTACCAAACGTCGTGCCGTCGACAAACGTCAGCGAAAGACCGCTCAGCTCCTCGTCGGCATCGGCCTGAACTTCCCAAGTGATGCGCGTCTCGGTGCCGCCGACCACATCGCTACCCGAACCGGTATTGGGTCGGGCGGTAATCTTTGCGGTCTCAAGCGCCTGGGCGGTCGTGGGCACGCAGGCCCCCGCGCATACCAGGGCGAGCGCCACAGCCAGGGCACAGGCCAGCTTTTGGAGCATCGAGGGCAGTGGAAAACGCTGCTCCGCGGCCCCTTTGTTCAGTCGAGACAAGGTGGCTCCTATCGTAGAAGTTGCCGGCAAAACGAGACGGAAACGCTCTCCGTCAAGAGAAGCGCAAAGGCCCTTTCCGCCAAAACGGAAAGGGCCCGCGCGCAATCAAGTAGTTATTTTACTTGATATTGTACTTAGCCATGAGGGCGTCGACGGTACCGTCGTCGGTCAGGTCCTTGATAGCCTGGTTGATGTCGTCCTTGAGCTTGGTGTTGCCCTGGTTGATGGCGATGGCGTACTCCTCGCCGGTGCTGATCTGCTTGATGGTCTGGCAGGTGTTGAACTGCTCGGCGGTCAGCTGGCTGGCAACGGAGCGGTTGGTGACTACGGCGTCGCCCTTATCGGACTGCAGGGCGCTGAAGCACTCGGTGGCGTCCTTGTAGGGGACGATCTTGGCCTTGGGGAAGTTCTCCTGGGCAAAGGACTCGGCGGTCGAGCCAGACTGGACGATGATGGTAGCGTCGGCGTTGTTGAGCTTCTCGCTGTAGTTGTCGGCCGTGATGTCGGTGTTATCGACCTTGGTCACGATAGCCTGATCGTCCATGTAGTAGGAATCAGAGAAAGTGACTTCCTTCTCACGCTCGGGCGTGTCGGTGATAGCCGCGATGGAGACGTCATACTTGGCGCCCGAAGCGACACCCGGAACCAGCGTGTCAAAGTCATTGTTGACATACTCGACATCCAGGCCCAGCTTGTCGCCGATAGCCTTGATGAGCTCAAGGTCAAAGCCCTGATAATCGCCGTTATCATCCTTGTACTCAAACGGAGCGTACTCGGCAGAGGTGCCGACGGTCAGCGTACCGTCCTTGACGAGCGCGTACTCCTTGGAGCCGTCGACCTTCTCGACCTTAGCGTCGTCAGAGCTGCTGGAACCGGCATCAGAACCAGAGGTGGCGTTAGACGAGCCGCAGCCCGTCAGAGCGAGGGCGAGCGCCATAGCGCCCGTGGCGGCAAATGCGCCAAGCTTCTTCAGCTTCATAATCAGTCTCCTTCCGGTGACCTCGTTTGATTCAGAGGTCTGCAAAAACTGTTGGCTATTATGCACCCGGAATTACGAATCTGCAATGAGAAAACTGATTGAAACAAACCCATAACGTGAATGGAATACTCTACTTTGTGACAGTCATTACTGCTGCAATGACCTTAATAGTCTAATTTCAGTTGCATAACCTGCAAGTTCGTTCGGAGTCTCCAAAATAAACGGCAGCGAACGCAAGTGGCCATTCGATACAATATTCTGCATAACCTGCATACCGCCACCAAATTCCTCGCTGCCAAGGTATCCCTTGCCGATGCACTCGTGACGATCTTTATGGGCGCCACAAGGGTTCCTCGAATCGTTGATGTGTACGGCATGCAAGCGATCGATACCCACCACGCGGTCGAACTCGTCGAGTACGCCGTCCAGATCATGGATGATGTCGTAGCCGGCATCGCTCACATGACAAGTGTCTAGGCAAACGCCCAGCTTGGACGACAGCTCGGGGCGTTTGCCGGCAACACCCTCAATGATGAGCGCCAGTTCCTCAAAGCTGCGGCCCACCTCGGTACCCTTGCCGGCCATGGTCTCGAGCAGCACTGTCGTCTGCTGGCCCTCAAACATCACCTGGCACAGGGTGTCGACAATCATCTGAATGCCGGCGTCGGAGCCCTGCCCCACATGCGCACCGGGATGGAAGTTGTAGTAGTTGCCGGGCAGCGCCTCCATGCGCCGCAGGTCCTCTACCATAGCCTCCAAGGCGAACTCGCGCGCCCGCTCTTTGGCAGAACAGGGGTTGTAGGTATACGGGGCATGCGCCACCAGCGGTCCAAAGTCGTTTTGCGACATAAGCTCGCGCAGAGCCGCCACGTCATCCATGTCAAGTTCTTTTGCCTTGCCACCGCGCGGGTTGCGCGTAAAGAACGCAAAGGTATTGGCGCCAATGGACAACGCCGTCTCCCCCATTGCCCGATAGCCCTTCGTCGTCGAAAGATGACACCCGATCGTCAGCATCTCCAGCTCCCTCCTCATCAGTTGCGGAAAAATACGGTCTATTGGTGCCTTATTTTGGCGCAAACAGACCGTATTCCACCGCAAGTTATAAAAGGGGCATCAGGAGCAAAGGCCTCCAGGCATTCCAAGCGCTGGCGCCATGCCCCCACGCCCTAAAGTTTCAAGCGAATCGCATCGATGATGTGCGCACAGCGCTGTGTGGCGGCTAGGGACATGATGGGGCTTTCGAGTTTCCCCGCCTGAATGAGCTGCGTCGCATGCGACGCCTCACCGTAAAAATCATCGACTTCAAATGGTGCATCGATTTCGAGTACTCGACCGTCGGAATACTTCACATGGGCGAGCTCGGGGCGATGGAGACGCTCGATTTCCAACGAGCCCCGCTCACAGGCAATCGTTAAGCGGCTTTCATATGCTGCCTTGCCATCGCACACCATATGAATGGGTATACCGCCGACGCTCATATGGATCTCATCGGCCCAATCGACGCGGCCGCCTGACACGTCACGCCAGCGAACTTCACGGGACGAAACCTCGCACGCGCCCGCGAGCAAATCCTCAAACCAACCGACCGCATAGCAGCCCATGTCATATAGACAGCCGCCCTGCAACGGATCAAGCAGATAGCCCGAAGGAGGCTCGCCGTAATCGAGCTTTTGCACGCTTTCAATCGAGACAATACGGCCAAGCTCACCCGACGCAAGCAAGTCCTTCACGCGAGTGCGCATCGGGCAAAACCGATTCTTCATCGCCTCCATAAACAGCACGCCGCGCTCGCGAGAGGTGGAGGCAATCGAGAGAGCCTCTTCCTCACTCAAAACGGCCGGCTTTTCGCACAGCACGGCCTTTCCGGCGC
>DBFAHJ010000229.1:0-3322 GCA_048227095.1 Collinsella aerofaciens
TTTTCGTTCATCGTCGCCATGCGCGGCAACCTCCTGCTCACAGCAGCGTATATATTCCGGTAATTCTACCCGAGCGGCCTAAGCTAGATCCCAAAACAGCTCGAACAGAACATTTCCATCGAGCCAGCCCAGGTGTGTCGGTGCTAAACGAGCTCGAACATGGCCCGCGACGACATCTGCCGAAGTGAAGGGTCCCTCATGGACCCCGAGCGTCTCGGGCACCCAAGTGGCAAGACCTAATTCGAGCGCGCGATCGCAAGCGGCTGTCAGCCCATCGGCCGGGATGACACGAGCCGCGCGAACCAACAGGTCGGACGCGACACCGCGCGTCATGCGACAAGCAAGCATCAGGTCTTCGGCCGCAGCCTCGCGCTGCGAGAGATATTCGGCCTCGAACGCCGTCGCTTCATCGTCACGTTGCACCAGACGCACGCGGTACGCATCGCCTCGAGAAGATACACCGGGGAACAAACCTGCAAGACGGTCGAAATCCTCGGCGTCGAGCATGCCCGCGGCAGAACGACCCAGGCCCAGGTAGCCCCGTCCGGTCCAGTAGGCAATGTTATGGGCGCACTCATGGCCGTCGAGCGCGTAACTCGCCACCTCATACGGGTGATAGCCGGCGGCACCCAGGAGCTCGCGTGCCACGTCCATGCATGCGGCCTGAAAATCCTCATCAGGCTCGAGCGACTCGTCACGGCACGCCATGCGATAAAGGGGCGTCCCCTCCTCGAGCGTGAGCGGGTAGACCGACACATGATGCGGAGCCGCCGCCAGCACGCCAACGAGTGTGCGATTCCAACTCGTTGCGGTTTGCCCGGGAAGTCCGCACATAAGGTCGCACGACACATCAAGCCCAGCGTTCTTGACCGTCGCGATGGCGGCGAGCGCCCGATCGGCATCGTGAATACGGCCGATGGCAGTAAGTTCGATGTTATCGAGCGTTTGCACGCCCAGAGAGACGCGTGTGACACCAACCTTGACAAGTGCAGTAGCAAGCTCGGCGGTCAGCGACTCGGGATTGGCCTCGCAGGTAAACTCAACGGGGGCGCACCACGCACGAATACGCCGCGCCAGCTCCACCAGGCGCTCCCCCGCCAGCGACGGCGTACCGCCGCCAACATAGACGGTGCGGGTCTGGTCAAGGGCACCAGCCTTGCCAAAAGCATCGAGGCGCGCGAACAACTGCTCAAAATAGGCATCGAGCGCAGCGCTCAGGTCGCACGGAGCAAAACTGCGCGAGTCGAAGTCGCAGTAGCGGCACTTTTGGGCACAGAACGGCACGTGCACGTACAGCGCGGTAACGGCCACCCTTAAGCCTCCAGCGGATGAGCAGGCACCGACTTGCCAGCGGCAAGGGCGGCCTCGCAGGCCACCGCATCATGCTCGATCTCATCGACCAGCACCATAAACTCCTCATACGTGGAGCAGCGCACCACATGGGCACGCCAAGCGGCGGCATGGGGCATGCCTTTTAAGTACCAGCTTGCGTACGTACGGGCACGCGACATAAGCGGCAGGAGCTCATGTGTCAGCGTTAGGTGCTCACGCAGGGCGTCCAGGCGCTCGACGGAGCTGCGAACCGGCACCGGTATGCCATCGAGCGCAAGGGCGCGAGCATCGCCAAACACCCACGGGTTCCCGTAGATACCGCGCGCGATAAACACCGCGCTGGCGCCCGAGTTGCGCAGATGCTCCGCGGCATCCTCGGCGGTAAACACGTCGCCCGAACCGATCACGGGAATCTCAACGGCGTCGGCAACCTCATCGACGACCGACCAATCGGCCTGGCCCGTATAGAGCTGCGTGGCGCAGCGGCCATGCACCGCCACCGCGGCGGCACCGGCGCCTTCGAGCATCTGGGCAAACGTCGCGGCATTACGGTCCTCGGCATAAAAGCCTTTGCGAATCTTGACGGTCACGGGTACATGCGCCGCGCCCACCGCCGCCTCGACGATCTTCTCGGCCAAATCGGGCGTGCGCATGAGCGCCGAGCCCTCGCCCTTGGTAACGACCTTGCGGGCGGGGCATGCCATATTGATATCGATGAGCGACAGGCGATCGCCAACGCGCTCCTCGACGGCGGCGACGGCACTCGCAAACTGATCGGGCTTGGAGCCAAAGAGCTGCACACAAATCTGCTGCTCCTCGTCGGCCGGCAGCACCAGGCGCCACGTTTTGTTGCTGGCATAGGCAAGGCCTGCCACGCTCACCATCTCGCTGTAGGCAAGGTTGGCACCGCGGCGGCGGCACATGATGCGGTAGGCAGGGTCGGTCACGCCCGCCATGGGAGCCATAAGGAACGGTTGCTCGGCATAGGCGCCCAGCAACCGCTCGCTGTATTCGGAAAGCGCCATAGGCCTACTCGTCCACCTTGAGAATCGCCATAAAGGCCTCCTGCGGGACCTCGACCGAGCCGATGGCTTTCATGCGCTTCTTGCCCTCTTTCTGCTTCTCGAGCAGTTTGCGCTTACGCGAAATATCGCCGCCGTAGCACTTGGCAAGCACGTCCTTGCGACGCGCCTTGACGGTGGAGCGGGCAATGATCTTGTTGCCGATAGCACCCTGGATGGGCACCTCAAACAGCTGACGCGGGATGATCTCCTTGAGCTTGTCGCACAGACCGCGGGCCAGGCCATAGGCCTTGTCCTTGTGCACGATAAACGACAGCGCGTCCACCTCATCGCCCGAAAGCAAGATATCGAGCTTCACAAGCTCGGAAGGACGATACTCGTTGAACTCGTAGTCGAGCGAGGCATAGCCCTTAGTGCGGCTCTTGAGCTGATCAAAGAAGTCCAAGATGAGCTCGGCAAGCGGCATATCAAAGCGCATCTCGACCGATTTGCTCGTCAGGTGGATCATGTCGGTCGTAACGCCGCGGTGCTCGATGGCGAGCTGCATAACGGCACCCGTGTACTCAGGCGGGCAGATGATCTTTGCCTTGAGGTAGGGTTCCTCGATACGCTCGATGCGCGTGGCCTCGGGAAGGTCCTGCGGGCTGCGGACATCGATCATCTCGCCGTCGGTCTTGTAGACGTGATAGTCGACCGAGGGACTCGTGGCAATGAGGTCCAAGTTGAACTCGCGCTCCAGGCGTTCCTTAACGACTTCCATGTGCAGCAGGCCCAGGAAGCCCACGCGGAAGCCAAAGCCGAGCGCCACCGAGGTCTCGGGCTCCCATACCAACGACGGGTCGTTGACGTGCAGCTTATCGAGCGCGTCACGCAGGTTCTCGTAGTCCTTGTTATCGATCGGGAACAGGCCCGTATAGACCATGGGCTTGGCCTCGCGGTAGCCGGGAAGCGGCTCGGGGCAGGGATTC
>DBFAHJ010000230.1:0-3520 GCA_048227095.1 Collinsella aerofaciens
CCTGGAGCGCTTCCGCTGGCTGCGCGCCGCCACGCAGGTTCTCGACAATCAGGACATCGTGAACGAGCACAAGCAGATTCGCCGCGCTATCGCCGGTCGCGACCCCATCGAAGCGAGCTTTTTGGTCAGCAAGCACCTGCATATGATGTTCCGCAACCAGACCGAGGTTCTGGACCAGTTCCCCGAGTACTTCGAGACCAGCAAGCTCCGCTAACCTGCCAAATAGGGACAGGTTCATTTTGGCAGGTTTTATCTGGGCAAATGAAACAAGGCCCGGCTCCGCTGCAACGGAGCCGGGCCTTGGTCGCCAGAATGGCGGAACCAACTACTCCACGGTAACGCTCTTTGCCAGGTTGCGGGGCTGGTCGACGTCGCAGCCGCGCAGGATGGCAACCTCGCGGGCGAGCAGCTGCAGCGGGACGCTCGCCGTGATGGGGCTGAACACGTCGCGGACGGCCGGCACGCGAATGATGCAGTCGGCAATCTTGTTGATTTCCTCGTCGCCCTCGGTAGCAACGACGATGACCTTGGCGCCGCGCGCCTTGCACTCCATGAGGTTCGACACGGTCTTGTCGTAGGTGGCACTCTTGGTGGCCACGGCGATGACAGGGAAGCCCGGGTCGATCAAGGCAATGGGGCCGTGCTTCATCTCGCCGGCGGCGTAGGCCTCGGCGTGCAGGTAGCTGACCTCTTTGAGCTTAAGCGCGCCCTCGTAGGAAATAGCGGCACCCATGCCACGGCCCACGAACAGCGCCGACTGCGCGTCCTTGCACAGCAGGGCGGCCTCATGAACGGCCTCGGTTTGGGTATCCAAAATCCACTGGATCTGCTCGGCCGTATCGGAAAGCTCGCGGAACAGCATGCGCGCCTGCTTGGTGGTCAAGCGGTACTTGACCTGCGCCAGCAGCAGGGCCAAAAGCGTAAGGCTCACGACCTGGCCGATGAAGCTCTTGGTCGAGGCGACCGCGATCTCCTTGTTGGCCTTGGTGTAGATGACGCCGTCGCTCTCACGCGCCACGGGGCTGCCCACCACGTTGGTGATGCCGAAGACCTTGGCACCCTTGATGCGCGCGTCGCGAATGGCGGCAAGGGTATCGGCCGTCTCGCCCGACTGGGACACGGCCACGACGAGCGTCGTCGGCGTGATGATGGGGTTGCGATAGCGGAACTCGCTGGCCGCCTCCACCTCGGTGGGGATGCGAGCCCAGCCCTCAATGAGATTCTTGGCAATGAGGCCAGCGTGATAGCTGGTGCCGCAAGCGATCACGTAGACGCGGTCGATGTCGTTGAGTTCCTCGAGCGAAAGGCCCAGCTCGTCGATGTCGAGCTCGCCGGCCGGCGTCATACGACCAACCAGCGTGTCGCGCACAACGCGCGGCTGCTCGTGAATCTCCTTGAGCATAAAGTCGGGATAACCGCCCTTTTCTGCCATGTCCAGGTCCCAGTCGATGTGGGTGACCTTGGGCTCGATAACGTTGCCGGCCTCGTCGGTGTACTCGACGCCTGCGGGCGTGAGCTTGGCAAACTGACCGTCCTCGAGCACCACGACATCGCGGGTGGCGTCGATGAGCGCGATGACATCGGAAGCAACATAGGAGCCGGTTTCGCCCACACCGACTACGATCGGGGAATCCTTGCGGGCCACGGCGATCACGCCGGGCTCGTCAGCGCACACGGCGGCCAGACCATAGGCACCGACCACGTGGGTGCAAGCCTCGCGCACGGAGGCCATCAGGTCGTGCGTCTCGGCATAGGCCTCTTCGATCAGATGCGCGAAGACCTCGGTATCGGTCTCGCTCTTAAAGTGGTGGCCGCGACCCTCCAACTCTTCGCGCAGCTCGGCGAAGTTCTCGATGATGCCGTTGTGGACGATGGCGATACGACCGTCGCAGCTGGTGTGGGGGTGAGCGTTAACGACGGAGGGCTTGCCGTGGGTGGCCCAACGGGTGTGGCCGATACCGCAGGTAGCGTCGCTGTCGATATTGGAAAGCTCGCTCTCCAAGCCCGCGACCTTACCCACGCGGCGGATGACATCGAGGTGCGCCGCGGCGCCCTCGCCCACCTCGAGCGCGACGCCCGAGGAGTCATAGCCGCGATACTCCATACGCTTGAGGCCCGTGACCAGGATGTTCTTTGCAATATCAGAGCCGGTGTAGCCGACAATTCCGCACATAGGATAAATCCCTTCGTCCGCTTGACTGCAAAACGTCCACGCACAGGGGGCGCTGAGACGCATAACGTTCGAGTATTGTACTCACGCAAACGCAAGCTGATATACCAGAGGTGGTATCTCAACTTAGATACCACTCGATGCACACACGTCCAGCCGGTCCAAACCACCACAATGGGGACAGGCACCTTCGTGGTGGTTTTGGCCGGGGCGGCGGCCTGTCCCGGCGATTTATCTCAATCTGTAACAACTAGGACACCAAAAGCGGGCTTGCTGTTACAGATCGAGATTTTCCGTCCGACCTCGGCGTTTCGTCTCGATCTGTAACAGGTAGAGCCGGTTTTGCCGTCCAGATGTTACAGATCGAGACAATTGAAGGCCGGAACAGCAAAACCGCCACGAAGGGGACTATCCCCTTCGTGGCGGTTTGGGCGGCGGCGTTTGTCTATGAGGTTTGCTTGGGGAAGGTCGTTGCGAGCGCTACGACGGCAAGTCCTGCCACCACGTAGAAGGCCGTGGCCGCCGACTTTGCGCGAACCTCGGCATTGTCCGCCAAGAGCTCTCCCTGCGCCTCGGGTGCAACGCCCATCGATTCCAGGCGCGCCGTAAACGCGGCATCACTCTCGTAGGTATAAACAACCTCTTCGAGCGCCGCCTTGCTCTGCGTGTCGACCACATTACTCGCATCAATACGCGCATCGAGACCGGTGTTGACGGCGATAAGCAGGACCGAACCCATGGCGGCAGAGCCCAACGCGAGGCCCAGGTTACGCGCCGCACCCTGGATGCCGCCCGATTGCTGGGCGTCACTCGGCGGCACGGCGGAAGCGACAATGTTGTTAGCCTGTGAGTTCACCAGGCCAACGCCCACGCCACCAAAGAGCGTACCGACCACCATAATGGGCGTCAGCTCGGACGCGCGCACGCCAAACGCCATGCTCACACAGGCCGCCGCCATAAAGACATAGCCCGTACGCACCACAGACCAAGGCTTAAGCTGCGGAAACTTGCGCGGCACAAACATTGCGAGCACCAGCATGGGCACACCCGAGATGATGCCCAAAAGCGCTGTTTGCATGCCGCCAAGGCCAATTACAAGCTGATAGTACGAAGTGCCGACCAGACCCTGAGCGCCCATGTAGAAAAACGGCAGAGCAATGGCGATGACGCCGGCGCGAACGGTGGGATTGCGCACAAAGCTCGACGGCAAAATCGGGCTCTTCGGTGGTTTCTGTGGGAGAGATTCCGGCATAGGCCCAGCTCAGCGGGCGAAAACAACGATCTGGAACTGAAACGGCCCCGGGAGGGGCCGTTTCCGCGTCATCCGCCTATGATTGCTAAGCCAAATTC
>DBFAHJ010000231.1:0-7562 GCA_048227095.1 Collinsella aerofaciens
CTGCTCATGCTCAGGTGCGGCGACTGCCAGCCCCAGCTCCCGGGTCGCCCGGTGAAGGCGAGGAAGAAGGGCGTGAAGGGAGCGAAGAGCGTTGCTGCCTAGGCTAGCCCCTTGTCACACAAACTACCGAAGCCTCCAAAATCGCTATGCCGTGGGTGCGCTCCATCCAGTGCTCGACCGGAATCAGCATCACCAGCAATAGCAGGCCGACGCCGACAATAGGCAAAGCGGGAGAAATACCGGCGATCGTGAAGGGAGCCTGCGGTAAGGGAGCAAATACGCCCCAGGTCGAGATGCGCGAAAGACCGCACATAACGGCGAACAATCCCAGAGAGGCAATAACCGCACCCGGCGCGTCAAACTTGCCCGCGTGCAGCCCGCCACCCGTCGGCAGCTTTGCGCTCGCAACGAGCAGTGCGACAAAATAGGCGGCGAGCACGCCGAAGGTCACGCGAAAACCTGCGATATCGACCAGAATGCCCAGCGCGATAGGAATAATCGTCGCAAGCGCCGCCGATGCGGCAATCACGCCATATGCCTGCTTGCGCTCCTCGCCTTCGTACAGCATGGACACCATGCCCAGTACCGAAGGGATAATGAGGCTTGCGCCCAGCCCGACCATCAGTCGGCCACCCCAAATAAGCAGCTCAATGCTCGGTGAAAACGCGCACAGCAGCTCTCCCACCACAGCAAGCACCAATCCGGCACGGAAGTTGCGGCACCACCCGATAACCATGCCGAGCAAACCGCTCGCAAGCATAAAGGTGCCCGCCATAAGCGAATAGACCGTGCTCGCCATCTGCACGTCCGAGAGCGGACATCCAAACACGCGCATCATCTCGGCCATGGCAACCGAAAACGCACCGTTGTCTGCCGAGGTACCCACCTGAGCGCATGCCAGCACGATCAGCGGCGCCAGTCGCGCCAAACGAGAAGTCGCCGCAGGCTCCATCCCCGAGTTCGAAACCGCGCGATTCATGCACATCACCATCCGCTTTTTTCATTCCGTATATGCGGCAAGGATTTAAAACCAACCCTTCCCCTACTCATCATAAAAAATGCGTATCATGACAGGTGCCACGCTCTTTTCCAGATATACGGCAAATCGAACTTTCTCGCGACCCTAGGGAGCCCCATGAGCATCAATCAGCGACAAGCAAAGCTGCTTAAAATCCTGCTCGGCCAGGCGGGCTACACCCCGACAGTCGATATCTCCGATGCCCTTGCTTGCTCGGAGCGCACCATCCGCAACGACATGCGGGCCGCTAACGCCTTCCTCGACGAAATGGGCATCCAAGCGGCAATTGTCTCCAAGCGCGGCAACGGCATCCGCATCGATGGCGACAGCACGCAGCGCGGTCAGATATCGGACATCATCAAGGAACGTTCGCTTTCCATGGACGCCGGTCTTGACCGCTTCTATCGCGGCATGTTGCTGCTCACCTGCGACTACCGGCACCAATACACCACCGAATCGCTTGCGCGGGCCATCCTCACCAACAAACAGCAGGCCCAAGACGACCTGCGCACATGGAACGAGCTCATGACGCCGTTTGGAGCCCAAATCGTACGCGGGCGCCGCATTACGGTCGAGGGTCCCGAGGAGTACATCCGATTCTTCGTCGTCTATTATCTGTTTGAGCTCGCGTCGACCGCCATGAAGCGCCGCATTGAGCCGCAGCTCTTTGGCGGCAACGAGCAATTCTTCAACGACCTCATCGCATACGTCGAGCGCGAAAGCCGAACGCTCTATACCGACAACGCCCGCCACCAGCTTGCCGTCTACCTGCAGATTATGGTCCTGCGCATTCTTAAGGGCAAAGAGGTCGGTGGTTACACCTCGGCGATTCCCGTTGTGTACGACGACGTCGCCAACCGCATTGAGCAGCACTTTGGCATCGAGGTCTCCGCCAACGAGCGCGGCATCATCCGCGACCTCTTTACGGTCTCCACGCGCCGCTGGACGCCCGAGTTCCAGCGCACATATCAGCCCACACCCGAGGCGGCGCGCCTCACCGAGGAGTTATTCTGCGCTCTCGGCGAACGCTTTGGCACGCGACCGCCGCTTCATCTTGAAAAGCCCTGCGCCGCGCTCATCGAAGCCGGACAAACTCACATGCGCTATGAACGCGCCATCTCACTGCCCCAGGAAAACACCTGGACGGTGCGATACGAAAACATGGCCTCGTTTATGCGCCTGTCCGAGGTGCTGCGCGACGCGCCCGGCCTATCTGGGCTGAATCTATACCAGACCGACGTGACGCGCCTGGCGATGCTATTGCTCTCGTATATGGACGGCCTGTCCTCGCACGATCAATGGCGTGTCGGACTCGTGGTCAACTGCGGCATTGAGCAGGTCTTCTATGCGCGCGATCGACTTGAGCGGCTCATTCCCTGCATGCGGGTCGCGCGTGTGCTGACCGAAACAGAAGTCGCCGAGATTGAATCAGACCCCAAGCACAGCAGCCTCGACTTCCTGGTCTCATTCGACCCCATCAAGACGACGCTTCCACTCTGCGTGCTGAGCAATGCCATCGATGACGCCGATCGCAGCCGCATCGAGCTGCTGCTCATGAAGCTTGGATGCCCCCACGCACTCGACGACGCCCCGCTTGCCGGCGGTCTTCCCGAGCGCGAGCTCGATATCTCGCACGCGCGCATGCTCACGCGCACCCTTCACGCTGCACTTGTCGAAGACGGCCTCTGGCGTGGCACGCTCTCCGGCTTCTCGAACACCTTCGAGATGCTGTCGTTCACGCACGGACCTTGGCTCTTGCTGACCGTATGTTCCCAAGATGTCGCTCAAACCGGGGCCGTGCATTACCGCGTGGAAACACGAGTCGGCTTTACCGGCGACCGCCTGCAACACATCCTGGTGCTCTGCGTCGCCCCAAGCGATGAGCGCGTCCTCACTCCGGCCACACAGCGCTTCCGCAAGCTCGCATCCGAGGCCGGTCTCAAACGGTAGACGGCGTGGGCGCCCATCGCGCGTGCCCATGCAAGCCTTCAAATACGCTTAAGCGCAAAGAACCCGTGGCCGCCCCTGCAGCCACGGGTTCTTTTTAGCGTCTATGGCCTATGCCATGACAAAGCTATATGCGCGTCCAGACAGTCTCGCCCTCTTTGACCGTCTCGAGAACGCACAGGTTGCGCACCTCGTCGAGCTCGATCTTGAGCGGGTTCTTCTCGACAATGCAGAAGTCGGCCAGCTTGCCGGCCTCGAGCGTGCCCTTACGGTCGAGCTCGCCATACTGGAAAGCGCCGTTGACCGTGATGGCCTTCAGACCCTCGTACACGCTGATCTTCTGATTCTCGTCCAGCTGAGCGCCGCCCTTGGTGACGCGCTTGGCGGCGCACCACACAGCCTCAAAGAAATTGGGGCGCAGCACCGGCGTGTCGGTGTGGAAGGTAAACGGCAGGCCGCACTCCAGAGCGTCATGGCAGGCAGACACGCGACCGCCGCGCACGGGACCGAAGTTCTTAAGATGCACGTCGGCCCAGTACCAGATATGGCTGGCGAAAATCGACGGGATCATGTTGATCTCGGCCATCTGCTCGTACTGATCGCGGCGGGCAGTCTGGCAGTGGATCATGACCGGGTGCAGGCTCGCTTTATCGGGATTAGGCGAATCCTCCAGCGCGCGCTTGTACACGCGCAGGTACTGGTCGGCAGCCGCATCGCCGTTGGTATGGGCGAGCAGCTGATGATTGCCGTCGATGGCCTTGCGCATAAAGTCATACGCGGCCTTGTCGGTCATGGTGCCATAACCGCAGTAACCCTCGCCCTCATCGCCGGGAGTGTAGGGCTCGGTCATCCACGCCGTACGACCCTGGGGAGAACCGTCAAAGAACATCTTGAGGCCGCCGATACGGAAGTGACCGGTGTAGTCCTGCGAGACAAAAGGCTCGTGGTCGGCCAAGATTTTGTCGACATCCTCGCCGTACATGGGATAGCTCACGACGTCCATCTTGAGCAGGCCCTTGTTCGCAAGGCCGCAGAACAGCGCTGCGAAGTCGGCGGTGGTAGCACCCTCCTGGCAGGTGGTGATGCCGTTTTCCAGGTAGATGTCCTGCATCTCGCCGATCATGACGTCCATGTCCATCTTCTGACGCGGCTGAATCACGGCAAAGACCGGCCACATAGCGCCTGGCTCCTCGCAGTAACCGTCCGGCGTGCCGTCGGCCTCGCGGCCGTAGCGAGCGCCCTCGGGATCGGGAGTCTCGGCGGTAATGCCGGCAAGCTCCAGCAGCTTGGTGTTGGCAACAACCATGTGGCTCGAAGCGTGGACGGCGATAACCGGAATGGTCTCGCTCACGCGGTCGAGCACGTGACGGTTAGGGTGCTCATGCTCGGCCAGGGAATTCTGGTCGTAGGAAACACCCATGATCACGCCGTCCTCGCCAATGCCGCGCTGCTCGGCAAAGGCAGCCAGACGCTCGACGATCTCATCGAAATCCGCCGCGCCGTTAAGGTCGGCAGCCACGATGTACTGCGTGCAGCCAGAGATGTGGCTGTGGGGGTCAATCAGACCGGGCATAAGGCAGGCGCCGTTGAGATCAATCTCCTCGGCATCCTCTGCCTGAGCGCGAGCCTCCTCGAGCGAGCCGGTAAACGCGATGGTGCCGTCGTCTGCAACCAGCAGGGCCTCAAAAGTATCGCCCTCGCCGGTCATGGGAACAAAGTCGCCGTTAAAGTACAGCTTCTTCATGACCTACTCCTCCTCTTTGGAGAACTTCTTGATAGCAGGGGTGGTGGCCAGGCCAAGCACGATGATGGCAGCGCCCACGTAGTAAGCGAAACGCGTGGAGTTGAAGCGGGACTGGGCATTGATCTCGACCAGGGCGTCGCGCTCCTCATCGCTCATATCGATGTCCTCAATAGAAGCGCGGAAGTTCTCATCGGAGACGAGGTCGATATTGCGCTCGGAAATAGCGGCGACGGTGGACTCGGAAATGCGGGAATCGTTAGCGGCTGCATCCTTCACGGAGTTGGTGATACCAAAGAGCAGCACGGCACCCAGCAGGGCAATGCCGATGGCCTGGCCAACGTTACGCATGGTGGTCTGAATGCCGCCGGACTGGGAAGCGTCGCGCTCGTTCACGGCAAGGGCGACAACGTTGTTGGCCTGGGCGGAAACGATACCGGCGCCCGAGCCGGCAACAACGCAGCCAATGAGAATGCCCGGCATGGAAGCAGCGTCGAGCGTAACGGAGAACGCCATGATGATCAGGGCGGCGGCAAGGGTGAGGTAGCCGACCTGGATGACGCGACGCGGGTTAGCCTTCGGCATGAACTTGGGGATACCGATGGAGAAGGCGAAGGTCGGAACGCCAACGACGATGGAGAGCACACCAACGATAGCCGGAGACCAGCCAGCAACGAGCTGCAGGTAGGGGGCCATCAGAATGGACTGAACACCCATGAAGAAGAACGTGATGGCGGAGGCGGCGAGACCGGCGAGGACCTGCGGGGTCTTAAGGAAGGACTGGGGCAGCAGGGCAAAGCCGTTCTTCTCCTCGACCTTCTTCTCGACGTTGATCATAACGATGAGGATGATCACGCCCAGGACAGCCATGGGCAGGCAGGGGGAGATACCGGCGATGGTGAAGGGGCATGCCGGGAAGGGCTCGACGAGGCCCCAAGCGGAGATGCGGGACACGCCGACCAGGAACAGGAACAGGCCGGTTGCGGCAAGGGCAACGCCGACGCCATCGAACTTGAGCTTCTCATCGGACTGCTCGATCTCGGGCAGCTTGAAGGACAGCAGGAACACGAGTACAAAGTAGGCGGCGAGGACGAAGAACGTCACGCGCATGCCGGCGGCCATGAGCACGATCGAAAGCAGCAGCGGCAGCAGGGCGGAAAGGCCGGAGGCGGCGCCTATGCAGCCAAAGGCAAGCACGCGGTTCTTACCGTGATAGATCTTGGGAACGAGGCCCAGAACCGAGGGAATCATGAACGACGCGCCGAAGCCCACGAGGGTACGGCCGCCCCAAATGAAGACGGTCATGTTGGGGGAAACGGCAAGGACGACCTCGCCGGCGGCGCACAGCAGGGCGCCCATGCGGAAGTTCTTCTTCCAGCCGATGATGGTACCCATCATGCCACCGGCGATCATAAAGGCGCCGGCCATGAGGGAGTAGACCATGTTGGCGAGCTGGATGTCGGCGGTGGTGGCGCCGAGGTCCTGCGTCAGGGCGGTTGCGGCGAGCGAAAGGGCGCCGTTATCGCCCGAAGTGCCCATCTGGGCCAGGATCAGAACGAGAACGGGGAGAAGCATGAACTTCTCGGCACCCTTCTCCTCTGCCACAGCTTTAGCTTTAGCCATGTGTTGGTTCCTTTCTTTTCCGTTTCACGCGGGCATTGAACCCCTTTGAGCCCGCGCGTCTTGTCGAGGCAAATATAGGCTGGAGCGCAATACGGACGGCATCAGAGCCATTGCCGTAGATACGGCAATTCTGACGGCGGGCCTAAAGGGCATCTGCTTTTTCTCGTGAAAAGCAAAACGGCCGACCCCTTTGCTCGGGCCGACCGTTTTGAAGAGAAAGTTTGATTGTTGGAAAATCCTAGGCAGTCGCGGCGACTTCCCCAGCGTCGACGCCCGCGGTGGTGGCACCGATGACGACGTAGCCGCTCACACAGCCAGCAACAGCGCACATAACGCCCTTAAAGATCATCATGCCCGTGCGCGAAAGCGGCAGCGGGAGCACAAAAGTGCAAAGCCATGCAAGGGGCGTGGCAACTACAAGGGCAATGATGCCAACGACGATCGACAGGGGAATCGACTTTTTGGGCAGCTTGGCCAGCCAACCATAGCCTTCGGAATTGCCCGGGTAAACGCCCTTGTTGAAATCCATCTTGGTCAGCGGCACCACGCACCAGGTCAAAATGAGACCAAGCAGGGCGCCTGTCAGCGCAATCTCCTCGACAACCTTACCGGCGGCAAAGGTAATATCGGCGTCCCCCGCGTGCATGCCCATAAAGATGAGCGCGTTAACGATGCCGTTGACGATGCCGTAACCGACGATGCACTTGTTCTTAAGATAGCTCTGGTAGTCCTTTGCGGCGGCCATATGCCCTCCCCATTTTCGCAGTGTCATTTGAGTGGGGCCAGTGTATCCTCACGCATCACGCCCGCTGACCAGAAGGATTGCCGTTTTTACGGCAACAGCCACACCCCAAACCACCACAAAGGGGGACAGGCACCTTTGTGGTGGTTTTCAACATGGTGGGCTTTGACACCCCAGGGGCGGGCGATGCTACAATCTGGCTTGTACTTGAAACGCATCAAAGGGGCCGCTATGGCAAAGGTAAAAATCAGCGACGTCGCGCGCGAGGCCGGGGTTTCGTTGGGCACGGTTTCCAACGCGCTCAACCACCCCGAAAAGCTGCGCCCCGAGACCCTCAAGCTCATCAACGAGACCATCAATCGCCTTGGCTACCTGCCCAACCAAAGCGCCCGTCAGCTCGCGGGCGGCGCCACCAAGTCCTTTGGCCTGGTGCTCCCCCGTCTCGATCACGGCTTTTCGCTCCAAATCGCCAGCGGCGCCCACAACGAGGC
>DBFAHJ010000232.1:0-6921 GCA_048227095.1 Collinsella aerofaciens
TTTACGCCGGCGACGCCTTTATCGGATAGGAAATACTTCTTTTGGAATGAGGCGAACATTTAGGCCTCGCCTCCCTTCGTGACGGCGGCATCCGCGGTCGCTGCAGTGATTTTCCAGCTCGCGGCCTGTTCGTATTCGGCCCACATCTTGGCATACAAACCCTCTTGGGACAGCAACTCGGCATGAGTACCCGACTCCTGCACCCTGCCCTGGTTGAGCACCACGATTTGATCTGCGCCCACTACAGTCGAGAGTCGATGAGCAATCATAATGACCGTGCGACCCGCCGCCAGCTTGCTAAAGGCGCGCTGGATGAGCGCCTCGTTCTCGGGGTCGGCAAACGCCGTGGCCTCATCGAGCACCACGATAGGCGCGTCTTTAAGGATCGCGCGGGCGAGCGCCACGCGCTGGACCTCGCCGCCCGAAAGATATGCTCCGCCGGCACCGAGCATGGTATTGATGCCCTGCGGGAGCTTGGCCACAATGTCGTCGCACTGAGCTGCGGAGAGGGCCGCACGCACTTCGTCGTCAGTGGCCGTAGGCTTGGAGGCGCGCACATTATCGGCAAGTGTTTGCCGGAACAGCTGGTTAGTCTGGAACACGAAAGCGACCTGGTCCATAAGCTCGTGCGGATCCATATCGCAAACGTCCACACCGCCTACAAGCACTCGGCCCGAAGAGACATCCCAAAAACGAGGAATCAGGCTTGCGCAGGTTGACTTGCCGCCGCCCGAAGGACCCACTAGGGCGAGGGTGCTACCAGCGGGAACACTGAAACTTACATGGCTAACGGCAGGTGCTTCGGCACCCTCGTACGTAAAGCTTACGTCCTCAAATCGCACTTCGCCGCCGGCAGGGTGCTTGAGTTGGGCGGGCACGGAGAGCTGCTTGGAATCCATGATACTTCGAATACGAGCCAGCGAATCGGCACTCATCTGAGAGGCCTCGCCCACAAACATGAGCTTGGTCAGGGCCGTCGGTACCACGGCCGAAAATATCGCGTAAAACGTGAAGTTGGCCATAAAATGTGCGAAGTCCGTCTCGCCCGGCGCCAACAGCAACGCCACGGGCAACAGGAATGCCACAAGACCATTGAGCGCGGTAAGGTTGAGTACCTGCGGACCTCGGCAGAACGTGCCCGCATAGTTTTGTGCCATGTCGGCGTATTCGGCGATCGCATCGTGGAAAGCCTTAAAGGAGTAGACCGTCTGCTGAAACACCTTGACCACGGGAATACCGCGTACGTATTCGGTGCCGGTCTTGTTCATCTTGACCAGCGCTCCCATGTAGGCCTTCATGAACTCGGCGCCTTTGCCGCTCATCATGGTGGCCATGGCGCCAAACGAAATGGCCACCGAGATGAGGCATGCCGCGCCCAAGCGCCAATCGAGGGCGAAAAGCAATACGAGCAGGCCCACGACCATGGCGGCGGCGCCTGCGATATCGGGCAGCATGTGTGCGAGCAAAGTCTCGGTGGAGGCGGCACATCCGTCTACAACACGACGCAGCTCACCGGTGGCGTGCGTGTCAAAGTAGCCAAGCGGCAGCTTAAGCAGGTGCTCGCTCGTAGTCTTGCGGATATTGGACGCACAGCGAAACGCGGACAGATGCGTGCACATGAGCCCCACGAAATAAGCTACGATGCTTGCCAGGGCAAAACCCACGGCCCACCAGCCATACATCGCGATGTCGCAGGCTTCGCTCCAGTTAGGCGCCACGGCGATCAGATCGCGCGCGACAAGCCAAATGCACACGTACGGGCCAAAGCTCAGCAGCTGCGAGAGCGCCGAGAGCGCCATGCCCAAATACGTTAGGAATTTGCGGTCACCGGCATACGCGAGCAACTCGCCGATGCCTCCACCTTCCCTTTTTGATCCCTTTGCCATGAGATTCCTTTCTAACGGCTTGAGAGTTAACCGTTCTCAACTTATCATTGATATGTTAGCCAAGGCACACAATCGAGCCAGGCGTGGACGTTTTCGCAAAGGAAGGGGACGCTTTTGAAAATGCATCGGGCTGCGACCGACATAACTGAGCTCTACGCACCACAGTTTGAGCAGTTTGGCCTGGAGCTTTCCGGCAAGGGCGCTGTCTTTACCGGCGAGGTGGCAAACGATCGGGCGCACGGACGCGCATGGATCATGCCTCTCTCCCCTGCCTGCATTGTCATGGAGCATTTCATCACCCCGACGCACGATATGTACCTGGCCGAATACACACCCGAGCCGTACGCCTGCGTGAGCGAAGTCAGCGCGCCCACACTTACATGCATGCCCGAGACTGGCATAACGCCCGCGAACCTCAAACCATCGCATGGACCGTGGCCAAACAATGCCGTTTGCAGCTTTATCCAAGATAGCTGTGGCGAGGAATTAAGCCCGCTGTTTGCGGGGGAACTTTATCACTCGCGCTCGGTGCTCTTTTTGCCTGGATATTTTGACGAACTGGAGCACCGCTATCCCACCGAGTTCGCGGGAATCTTTGAGGCGTTTGCCGAGCCATGGCACGAGGAAGCGACGTCTGCCATCTATCACACGCTGCGCCGGATTAACGAGGACCGTGCCCAAACCGTAGGCGGACACGTCTATATGCAGGGCATCGTGGAGACCATGGTCGCGGAGCTCGCCTGTTCGCGCGCGGCCCACAAGCAGGCGCGGCAGGCGGCAGACACACGCGTCAGCATAACCATGGCCGAAGAAGCAACGGCAATGATTGAGCGCACGCTCGACAAAGGCAGACATGTGGGTATCAACGAGGTGGCCGAGAGGCTCTACACAAGCCGCTCCAAACTATGCGCCACCTTTAAGGCCCAAACCGGCGAGTCCCTGGGCGCCTACATTCGCAGACGCCGTATGGAGCGAGCGCAGGACCTTTTGGCAGATAGCGCGCTCACGATAGCGCAGGTGGCAGAGCGTCTAGGCTACCCTCAGCAGGCCGCCTTCGCCCAAGCCTTCAAGCAATACACCGGCATGACACCCACGGCTTGGCGAAGCAAGCATCGCTAAGGCCCAAGCTCCCTGGCCGTAACGGAGCGATTAATTAGCCGCCGCCCGTCAGCTCACCCGGGATCTAAACGTCAAGATGCGCACAATCAAGCGCCTTTTTGATAAGAGGGACAGATCGATCAGCCAAATACAACGGAATGTTGAGCACCCCGTCGTCGAGCTTTAGGTTCTTAAGTGAGTAGCGGACCCTCAATGGAGTCGTCTCCGCATGCTTGTCGGCATAGTACTTAAGGCTCTTGGAATGAACGACCTCTCCCGATTTGACCTCGACGGGAACGATTTCGTTTCCGACCTGAATCAAAAAATCGACTTCGTGCTTCGGCTTCTCGTTTGTCCAATAACGCGGAGCAGCATCTAACTGTGAAAGTAATGCCTGAAGCACATAGTTCTCGGCGAACGAACCTTTGAACTCCGAAAATAGCGCATCCGAGATGGCAAAAGCGGACGCATCCAGCCTTGCCATGCGGCGCAGCAAGCCGACATCAAGACAGTAGACTTTAAATGCCTTGAGGTCATCGTACGCAGAGAGCGGCACACCACCGGCAGCATTAAGGCGAACCGCCGTGATGAGCCCAGCATCGGCAAGCCATTCCAGAGCATCCTCGTATTCTCGAGCACGAGCCCCCTCGCGCACCGCACCCCAAACGAACTTTTTGTTCTCGCGCGCCAACTGAGCTGGAATCGAGTTCCATATTTGCGAAAGCTTGGCGAACTGCGCACGGCCACCATGCTTGGCAAAATCGCGCTCGTAGGAATCCAAGAGATCAGACAACACCTTATCGACCTGAACGATATCGCCCGTCTCCACCCACCGGCCAAGAGCCTCTGGCATGCCGCCGCATGCAAAATAACGACGAAGATGCTCGACGAGACGGACATGGAAGAAATCGGGCACTGTCTCGATCTGATCCAGGCCGCCAAGGTATTCGTCGTAGTTTGCAGCGCCCTCGGCTTTCAGAAACTCGGAAAAGCTCATGGGGCGCATCTCCATGAACTCGACCTTTCCCACCGGAAAAGCGCTGGTCTCACGGGACAAGCGAACGCCCAACAAAGACCCTGCGCATGCGACGTGATACTCGGGGGCCTCGTCACAGAAGTATTTAAGGGCGCCGACTGCAGAAGGACAATCCTGGATCTCATCAATAATAAGCAGCGTTTCGCCGGGCTCGATAGGCTGTCCAAGTGCCAGGGAAAGATTTGAGATGATCCGTCGAGGATCGCGCGTACCTTCGAAAAACTGAGCGTACTCGCTCTGTACCCCAGGTGACGGCTCCTCGAGCGTCAGATACACAAAATTGCGGTACGAGGTTCGACCGAACTCCTTAAGCGCCCACGTCTTTCCAACCTGGCGCGCCCCCTTAAGGATAAGCGGCTTACGATATTCTGACGCTTTCCAAGCGTTAAGCTTGGCAATGATATCTCGCTGCATGGCCGAACCTCCCGCAAAGAATCTTCCGTAAACGTGATATTTCCCACATTTTACCCTAGGTAAAACGTGACATTTATCACATTTACGGAAGTTTTAAGCTCATTTCGCCACACTTTCATCACATTCAAAAGGCGGAGGCGCATTTTGCGCCTCCGTCACCATCTTTCCTATCAGCCCGCCTGACCCGAACGGCCGAGTCGTCACGGAACCGAGGGGCCGAGCGCAGGGCCTTGCCTCTCAATGAGTTCCGCACGAACAGGAGGCGCCAGTGGCGCCTCCGTCGTGAGTCAGGACTGTCCGAAATTGAGAGGCAAGGCCCTGCGCCCGGCCCCTCGGTTCCCGCTTACGAGAGCGACGTTCTCAGCAACTCGTTGAAGAGCTTCGGGTTGCCCTTGCCGCGGCTCGCCTTCATGCACTGGCCCACCAAAAAGCCGATGACCTTCTGGTTGCCGTCACGATACTGCTGCGCCTGCTCGGCACAGTTTGCCAGCACCTCGTCCACAATCGGCTGCAGCGCACCGGCATCGCTCACCTGACGCATACCACGCTCGTCGACGATCTTGTTGGGGTCGTCGCCGGTCTGGGCCATGGCCTCAAAGACCTCGTGCGCCTGGTTGGAGCTGATAGCATCGGTCGCCAGCAGCTTAGCCAGCGCCGCAACCTGAGCCGGCGCGATACCGGACTCGGTCAGCGACACGCCCGCGCCCTTAAGATAGGCGATCATCTCGTTCACCAGCAAGTTTGCAACCGTCTGGGCCTCCTTGCCAGCCATACCGGCAGCGGCGGCCTCAAAAAACTCGGCAAACTCGGGGTCGCCGGCAATCTGCTCGGCGTCGGCCGCCTTAATGCCAAAGTCGGCCTCAAAACGGACGCGCTTGGCATCGGGCAGCTCGGGGATCTCGCCACGGCAGCGGTCGATGAACTCGTCGTCCAGATCGAACGGCGCCAGATCGGGGTCGGGGAACAGACGATAGTCGTCTGCCGTTTCCTTCACACGCATGACCACGGTGCGCTTGCGACTGGGCTCCCAGTGGCGGGTCTCCTGATAGATGATGCCGCCCTCCTCGAGCACCTCGGCCTGGCGGCAGATCTCGTAGGCAAGGCCATCGTGCAGGCTCTTAAACGAGTTGAGGTTCTTGAGCTCGGTCTTGGTGCCCAACTTGGTCTCGCCGCGGCGGCGCAGCGACACGTTGCCGTCGCAGCGCATGGAACCCTTCTCCATGGAGCAGTCCGAAATGCCCAGCGTCACAAAGATGCGACGGAGCTTCTCCATAAACAGACGCGCTTCCTCGGGCGTGCGCAAGTCGGGCTCGGTGACGAGCTCGATCAGCGGCGTGCCGCAGCGGTTGTAGTCGACGAGCGACTCGGCCGCGGCGGTAATGCGGCCCTCGGCACCGCCCACGTGCACCATCTTGGCGGCGTCCTCCTCCATGTGGATGCGCAGGATGCGGATGGGCACCGTGTAGGAACCGTCCTCGCGACGCTCGGGCATCTGCAGGTTGGACGCGTCATAGCTGGCCAGGTGGCCGGCGCGCTGGTTGCCTTCGCGCATGGTCGACGTCATGGACGTGGACAGGCCCTCGGCGTTGGCCGAGGCGCTCGCCAGGCTCTGGGCCTCGGCCTCGCCAAACGCGCAGTCGGGGCGCTCGGCGGCACCGCGACCGGTCACGTCCAGGTCCAGGTGACCGTACATGGCAAAGGCGACCGGACCCTGCGTGGTCTGGAAGTTCTTGGCCATATCGGGATAGAAATAGTGCTTGCGGTAGAACATCGAGTGGCGCTGGATCTCGCAGTTGGTGGCAAGGCCGGCCTTGACGATGCTCTCGATGGCGCGCTTGTTAGGCACCGGCAGGGCGCCGGGCAAGCCCAGGCACACCGGACACACGTTGGCGTTGGGCTCGTCATCGTGGCTGAGCTTACAGTTGCAGAACATCTTGGTGTCGAGTGCGGTGAGCTCGGTATGGATCTCCAGGCCGATCACGGCCTCCCAATCCTGCAGGACCTCGGAAAGCTCCTTCATTACAGCTCGCCTCCCTTCCCGGCAAAATCGGGCGCGACGGAAAGCGCGGGCGCGCCCGTGGCGGCATCGGCAAAGCCGCGCTCCAGGGCGCGGGCAAACGTGAGCAGCTGACGGTCCTTAAAGGCAGGCCCCACCAGCTGGGCAGAAACGGGCAGCTGAGTATCCTCGCCCAGACCCAGCGGCACCGAGATACCACCGTTGCCGCAAATGTTGAGCGAGATGGTGTACAGGTCGGAGAGGTACATCTGCGTGGGGTCGCTGATCTCGCCAAACTTAAAGGCCGTGCGCGGCGAGGCGGGCATGAGGATGGTGTCCACCTTGGCATACGCGGCGTCGTAGTCCTGCGTGATGAGCGTGCGGGCCTTTTGCGCAGCGTAGTAGTACTTGTCGTACACGCCCGAGCTCAGCAGGTAGGCGCCGAGCATCTGACGGCGCTTGGCCTCGGCGCCAAAGCCGTGGGCGCGCGA
>DBFAHJ010000233.1:0-2933 GCA_048227095.1 Collinsella aerofaciens
TGTCTTGGGAAAACGTCGCGTGACGGCCGACACCGACCTCCGTCTTTGCCGTTATTTTGGCCTGACGGATGGTTATTGGCTGCGCGCTCAGGTGGCGTTTGACCTTGAGGCCGAGAAAAGGCGGATCGAACCGGAACTCGACAAGATCGTTCCTGTTCAGCAGGCTATCGCACTGTAGTGCTCAAAGATGATGGGGGTGGCGCGGCGATGAGGCGACGCCGACAGTCTGCCGTATATAGTCCGGGTGGATGCGGGTGCGGTTTGCTGCTGCTTCCGGTTATTGCTGTGAGCATTGGCGTGATGTTTGCGCTTGCCGGGCTTGCCGCGGCGGCGCTCGTGCTGTTTATCACTGCCATCGGCGTGACGATTTGGCTCTGCCGCAATCGCGAGCAACGCCGTGCCGACGGTAAAACCAATGTCGGCTGGGTCGTCTTTCTGATCATTGCGTACCTGCTGAGTGCCAGCTACCTTGTTTTCTTTGTCCTGTTGATGATCAGTGCCTTTACCGGGGAATCCGTCACGGTGGGTTGATGCACTGCCAGCAGACGGTCGCGCGCAGTGCGTTTGCTCGGCGTTTGGATAACTGCATTGGTCGTTTACCGCAGCCTTAGCTCTCAGCTAATGAATTCAAGTTCAATCCTTCCTACGATGTGCTGTGTACCGGCACGGTAGCCGGATCGTAGGAAGGATGAATAATGGCAAAAGAGGGAAAGAAGCCAATCGGCAAGATTGTCCTAGGCATCATCGTGGTGCTGGTTATTGTCGGTGCCGTGGGCTCTATGGGCGGCAACTCAACCGATTCGTCTGCGAGCGATTCGGCAAAACCTGCCGAGACGACACGGCAGGCTGAGGAGCAAAAAGAACCGCAAGAACCGTATACCATTGCTGACGAGGCTGAAGACACTTCCAATCAGTTTACCTATAAGATCACGGGCACCCTGACCAATAACACGGACAAGGAAAAGAGCTACATTCAGATTGAATATGTTCTGTATGATGCCGATGGCAACCAGGTTGGAACGGCTCTTGCAAACACCAATCATCTGAAGGCGGGCGGCTCCTGGAAGTTCGAGGCGCTGGGTACGGTGTCTCCCGACCAGGTTGCTAGCTGGGAGCGTTCGGACGTAAGCGGTTTCTAGCATGTTGCATGCACTGGGGGAGGTGAAGTCGTATGTCCGATAAAAAGCTGACTGACGAGTTGCTCAATGAGCTTCTCGACGCGCCAAACATCGATGGCTATATCAAGGAACACGACTTTGCCGCCCCGTCGCTTTCGGATTACTTAAAGCAGTTGCTGCAAGAGAAGGGGCTCGAGCGTTCGCGCGTGGTGCGTATGGCCGACCTCAACGAGACCTTTGGCTATCAGATCTTTACCGGTTCGCGCAATCCGAGCCGCAATAAGGTGCTGCAGATTGCCTTTGCAATGGCGCTGTCGATGAAGGAGACTAACCGCGCCCTGACGGCTGCCGGAGTGAGCGTCCTAAACTGCAAGGACCGTCGCGATGCAATCATTATCTTTTGCATCGACCGTGGCTGTAGCCTCCAAAAGGTCAATGAAGAGCTGTATCGCTTTGGCGAGGAAACGGTGAGTTAGTGGCCAATGGCTGAGCTGGCTGTTGCCGAAACAACTATGCGAACGAACAGGGTGCGGACACCATGGGGTGTCCGCACCCTGCGTTATGATGGACGCCATGGATACTCAGAGCCCAACATATTCCGATGACGAGCTGACTGCTTCACTTGCCGAGCGTTTGGCGTCGCTCGACCGCGATGACAGCTATCGTGTGGAGCGCGTGCTCAAGTGCTCGGATGTCGAGACGACCGAACTCGTCTATTTTGAGGGCTCTGGCGGCGGGTCTCTCGGTCCCTTTGTCCGCAAGCGCATCGATGCTTCGGCGCAGATTGGCGGGGCCTACGAGCGCCTGTTTGCGGCTCAGCGGGCCGGACGCCGTTTTGAACACTTACCCCGGATTGTCGATTGCCGCCGCGCGGGCGAGGAGCTCGATGTGGTGATGGAATATGTCGAAGGCGAGACGCTCGAGGCGCTCGTGGGGCGCCTGGGCGCGACGCCCGATTATGCCCGCGAGCTGTATCCCGTTCTGTGTGAAGCGGTGGGCGAGCTGCATGCTGGTTTTGCAGCTGCGGGGGAGCCAGGGGTACCGGTAATCCATCGCGACCTTAAACCCTCGAACATCATCGTATCGGGCGTGAGGTATGCGGCCGATGCTGGCATGACCTTCTCGTCGTTGGTGATTATTGACCTGGGAATCGCGCGCGTATGGCGCGATGGCGCCGATGCCGACACCGTCAAGTTTGGCACGCGACCCTATGCGCCGCCCGAGCAGTATGGGTTTGGGCAGACGAGTGTGCGCAGCGACGTGTACGCGCTGGGCGCCCTGTTGTTCTTCTGCTTGACGGGAGTCGACCCTAAACCAGGGCTCGACATGCGCGAGCAATGCGAGGCGCGCGGTATTCCCACTCCACTTTCCGATGCCGTCTGCATGTCGATGGCGCTCGATCCGGCCAAGCGTTTTGCGAGTGCGGAAGCATTGGGACGGGCGACGCGCGCGGCATACGATCTGAGTCGCCCCGTGCGGCCTCCTGCGCCTGCGCCTGTCCGTACTCCAGACTCGGAGACAGTGTTGGCGTCCCAAGGGCTCCAGAAACCCGCAGGGCTTCCTGGCCCTGCCGCCTCCGCTGCATGCGGTCTGCTCTCTCGCGTTCCGGAGTCTCTGGGGCGCATTTGGAATACGCTCGTCTGCTTCTCGCTGCTTGTGTTCTTTGCCGGTAGCCACTTTGCCGTCTTTCACCCCACGGGAGCAAACCAAAGCTACCCGACGTGGCTTCTCATAATCGAGTATTTTTTCTTTGTCGATGGCCTTATGGTGCTTATGCATTTTGCGCTGCTCGATAAGCGCCGTCTTCGTCGGCGA
>DBFAHJ010000234.1:0-2619 GCA_048227095.1 Collinsella aerofaciens
CCCGCGCAAGGTTCCCGAGTCAAAGATCCGCATAACGGGCATCCCCATCCGAGCCGGTTTCGATTCAGATTACAAACGCGAAGATGAGCTCAGCAAGTTCAATCTCCCCATAGACAAAACCGTCGTATTGGTGATGGCCGGCGCCAGTTTGCCCCAACCATACGTGCGTTTCCGCGCCGCGATGGACCACACGCTCCCCTTCTTACGCGGCTTTGAGGACATGCACTTTGTCTTTTTGCCCGGTAAAGACGTGGAGTATGCCACCCGGCTGAAGACGCTCTTCGTCGCCATGAAGCTCGAAAACGTCACAGTTCTGGACTACGTGGATGACATGGCGGCCCTCATGCACGGCTGCGACCTGGCAATCCTCAAGTCGGGCGGGCTCACCGTCACCGAGTGCCTATGCGCACATCTGCCGATGATCCTGCTGGGCAAGTCCTATGGCCAGGAAAAGGCCAACACCACGATGCTCACCGGCATGGGCGCCAGCATGCATGTCACCACCGCACGAGAGCTCATCGTTACCCTACGTCACCTGCACGACCATCCCGAATCACTCAAAGCCCTACTCATCAATGGCGAAGTACTACGCCGCCCCCACGCAGCCGAAGACATAGCCATCGCAACCATGGAGCTAGTAGGCAAGCCCCAAAAGCGCAAACGAGCCTTCTGCCGCTTCTACTGGGGCGGAAAACCCGCGCATATCCGCTAGTGTCTTAATGTCCGCTTGCCTGTGGGAGGCCCCTATATATCATCCCGTGCTCAAACATTCTCGCTTCGCTGCGAAACTGCGCGCGGGACGATATATATAGGCCTCCCACAGGCAAGCTACGTTAACGTACTAGCGGCTATACCAGATTCCCCACTAGTAGAATCTGCAAAAGGGAACCAGAAAATATAAATACAGTAAGCCGATGCGACAAAGGAGGCGTCCCTTTATCGCATCGGCTTACCAGAAGGACTTTTATTTTTCAAGCGAGTAACCGCCCGCCCGCCTCTCACACATATCGTTCCACGCGCAGTTTCGCAGCGAGCGAAGCGACGCGAGAATGTTTGAGCATGGAATGATATAGGTAAGCCCCGGGCGGGAGGGATACGAGCGCCCCTAGGCGACGCCGCTGGAGCCGAAGCCTCCGTTGCCTCGGTCGGTTTCGTCTAGTTCTTCTACTTCTATGAGGTTGACCGTGGGGACTTCTTGGATGACGAGTTGGGCTATGCGGTCGCCTTTGTTGATTTGGATGTTGTTGGAGGGATCCAGGTTGATGAGGATAACCTTGAGTTCTCCTCGGTAGTGGGCGTCGATGAGGCCCGGCGTATTGACTATAGACAGGCCCTGCTTGATGGCCAAACCGCTTCGGGGCTGGACGAAGCCGGCGTAGCCATCGGGCAGGGCGATGGCCAGCCCAGTAGAGACCAGACGGCGTTCGAAGGGCTTCAGAATGCAGTCCTCGTTGGAGCGCAAATCCAAGCCGGCATCGGTGGGATGGGCGTATTTGGGAAGCTCGACGGTGGGGTCGAGACGCTTTATGTTGACGGTAATGTTGGACATGGAATCACCTTAGCTTGTCGAGCTCTTGCAGAAACTCATCGACGTCTTTGAAATCGCGGTAGACCGAGGCAAAGCGGATGTACGCCACCTTGTCGATCTTGGCCAAGCGCTTGAGTACCATGTCACCCAACTCATGGGACGTAACGGCCGTCAGCGTGCGAGAGCGCAGCTCGACCTCGATGTCATCGATAATCTCATTGAGCTTCTTAGTGTCGATATCGCGCTTGATAGTGGCGCGCATCAAGCCGACGAGCAGCTTATTGCGATCGAACCGCTGCTTGGTTCCGTCCGACTTAATGACCTCGATTGGGTCTTCGCATCGTTCGAACGTTGTAAAGCGATAGTTACACGAGCAACATTCGCGGCGACGCTTAATGGTGTTATTTGACTCCTGCATACGGGAATCAACGACGCGGGTATGTGCCTTGCCGCATTTGGGACAGCGCATGGTACCTCCTCTTAAACGATAACAAGGGTACCATGCGCAGCGCGATAATGATTACGAACGAGCAGGAACCTTAAGATGCGCACCGGCGGCGAGCGAACCATGCTCCAGATGATTGACGTTACGGATCATGTCGGAAGTCTCTTGCGTGGAAAGGCCTTCGATTGGATATTCCTCGGCAAGCGACCAAAGAGAATCACCAGACTGAACGCGAATGGTCTCATAGGTAACGTTGGAAACGGACTCGGCATACGCGGCGTGACGAGCGCTAAAGACCGACGTAGCGAGGACAAAGAAGAGCGTAAGCGCAACGGCAACGGCGACAATCGTCGGAACCTTCAGGGCAACGCGGCCCGGCGCGGCTACAGCCTGCTGATTGCGAGCAGGCTTTACGGTCAAAGGCTGAAAGCCGGAGCAGCCACCCTGAACAACCGTAAAAGTGTATTCTGCAGACGTCTCGAGCTTAAGGGCGAGGTTTCCCTGGACCATATTCGTTGCGTTCATCATGTTCTCCTCTCGCGTGTTTTGCTGAGAACAGTTTTATCAAGCCGCGCGGACAAAAATGTCTAGCGCGAGAACGAATGTTCGGTTATTATTATCTTCGAACAGTTGTTCCTGTCAAGCA
>DBFAHJ010000235.1:0-8842 GCA_048227095.1 Collinsella aerofaciens
ACATTCATCTCACCGGTGAACGCCGACGGCTCCATCTATAAGGTGCCATCGAAGAAGGTTACCGCCGGAAAAGCCGACAAGACAGTTGCCACAGGCGTGACTTTCGATAAGGTGGATGCGGACAAGGTAACGAAAGATGACTTGACAGCCATTGCCAAGGACGTTGCGGAAGCCGTGAAGAAGGGCGATTCCACCCTGACCGGGGACAAGGGTGCCGAGGTCGTGAAGAAGTTCGAGGACAACATCAAGAAGAACCCGAACGCCGATACCGATGCCGTCGAGAAGGAGACCGAGAAGGCTCAGGAGTCCGCCAAGGAAGAGAAGTCCGACGCGAAGACCCCGGAAACTTCCGACAGCAAGAAGAGCGATTCAGGTTCATCCAACGGCTCCAAGAAGGATAATGGGAAGACCACAGGCAGCTCCGATAATTCTGGAAACAAGAGCAATTCATCCTCCAAGAAAGACGAGGGAAAATCCGATAGCAAGCCGAGTGGCGGCAACAGCAGCAACTCCGGCTCAAACTCCAATTCAGGCAGTTCATCGAAAAAGGATGACACCCCGGCGCATCAGCACAACTGGGTTGCCCAGACAAAAACCGTCCATCACGACGCTCAGTACAAGACCGTCCACCACGACGCGGTGACGCATCAGGTATGGCATGACGCGGTGACGGAGGAACACTATATCTGCAACCAGTGCGGTGCGGATATCACGTCTGACCCTTGGGGGCATATTAACAACTCTCTTATGAATGGTGGTAATTGCGGAAGCTATCACTCTACCTATGTGACTGTAAAGCAGGGGTATTATGAAACCGTGACCGACCAAGCGGCCTATGACGAGCAGGTGCAGGTGCGCGATGCATGGGACGAGACCGTGACCACTGGGTATAAGTGCTCTTCTTGCGGTGCCACGAAGTAACTTGAAAGAGCAAAGCAATCGTCTATTTCAGGAAAGGAAAGCCCCGGCCATTTGACCGGGGCTTTCTTAATGTTCATCGATCGGCCTTGCGGCCGATGGGTCCCGCCCATAAGCGGGACCCCCGCGACGCGTGGCGTCGCTCTCGCTACGGCTTCCTGCAACGCTCCCAAGGATCGCGTTTCCGTCCGCCTCCGCTCACACCGGCCCCGCCCGCCGAACGGCTGCGCTCGATGGCTTCCAGAGGTCGCCATCGCTCCGCCGTTCGCCGGACGGGGCCTCTCGCGCCGGGTCGCCGAGCACCGTCGTGCGACGCTCCCCATGGGTCGCGTCTCCTCGGCGTCGGCTCAACCGGCGCTCACCTGCCCGGGCTCGCGTTGCCTCGGCAACCGGCTCGCTCCGTGCAGGCAAGATATGGATTCCGTTGCACGGAATCATCTTGCCGCCTGCGGCGGAGGGCGAACCGCTCCGAAGTCGCTCCCGCCAATAATAAGCCGGAACGCTTGTTGCGTCCCGGCCCAAGCGCTCAGTCCCCTCGCCCGTTCTGGTTCTCCCACGACTTGCGCTCAAGTTCCCAGAACGCCCTCATCGCCGTCGCGATCCCGCGCAGCGTGAAGCGGACGACGAGGCCGGTTGAGCGGTCGACCGCGAAGCCGAGCCTGCCGCCGTTGACTTTCCGCACGGCCCCGAGGGCCTTCGAGAAGAAGCGGTACTGGAGGCTCCCGCCCTTCGACCTCGCGAGCTCGATGCCGTCTCGCCTGAGCCGCCGGTCGAGCTCGGCCATGCGGTCGGGGCAGTCCCTCATTCGTCCGACCTCCTCGACGCGACGGGCGACCGCCACGCGGACGCGGGCGTTCTCGGAGCGCTCGGCCTGCCCCTTGCGGGCCATGTCGCGTTCCTCCCTGCCCGGCTGTCTCGCGTGGACGCGCGAGTTGGCCTTGCCGCGCTCAAGCTGCTTGAGCCCATACCTTTCGTCCAAGGTGCGAACGGTTTTCACGCGTGCGGCAGCGGCTTTGCGTGCGGGGCCCTCGTCGAGCCTCCTGCCCGTCTCAAGGTCGCTGCGGTTGATGCCGAGGTGCACGGCATAGCGGTCGGTGTCGTCGGAGCGGCAGCGCTCGCGATGCAGAACTATGACGACCTCTTGGTTCGGATAGCGCTCGGCCACGTAGTCGCGTGCGTATCGCATGCACATCTCCGGCGTCATCTTCCCGCCGTTGAGGTCGCACTCGTCGGGGAGGAAACCAAGTATCTGATGCTGCATGTAGGTGCACTTCGCCCCCGCCTTCCCCGGCTTGTCATGCCCCATGGCCTTCCTCGTGTCTGCCATCTCTTGGAACCAGCGCTCTTCACTGATGATGTTCTGCGTGTCGTGCGCGAGAGCTTTGTCCCTGTCCCATGAGAGATAGTCCTTGAGGCGGGAGAGGTGCTTCTCGCTGCACACGCTTGTCTGTTTAATCGCTGTCATGGGTCCTCCCTAGTCGAGCGAAAGGCCGCTGAATTTGCCGGTCGGCTGGATCTCGGCTTTCTTCTTCGGCTCGGGCCACTTGGGGCACCAGAGGCCGACGCGTTCGCCCATCTTCTCGGCAGCGGCCTCGTCCAGTTGCTTTTGATAGGCACGGCGCTTCTCCGCCTCGTGCTCCGGAGTCCCGAGGTCGAAGTGCTCCTTCGTGGGCGTCTTGGTGCAATCGGCGACGGGTGAGCGGAAGACCCCGGCCCGCTCGGCGGGTATTCCGTTATCCGCGTGCTTGACGACGATTATCCCGTCCCTGTCCGGGGCCATGTCGCGCCATTCCCACGCGTGTATCACGTCGTCTGCGCTCTCGCTGTAGGAGGTCGATGCCGACGAACCCGACGCCGCCTTGCTGCTGCTCGTGCCCTGCGTGTGGCGGGTGGTCTTGCCGATGAGCTCCGTGAAGTATCGGCGGTCTTCCTCCTCGGCGAGCTTCATGGCGACTTTTACGCCGCAGTTCGCGAGAATCTTCCTCCGTCCGTCCCTCTCTCCGTATTTATTAAGTTGGGATATATCTTGCGTTGCCCCCGTCCAGTAAATCTGGAACGACCTTCCAAGCGAAAGGAGGGCTGGCAGGCATTCGATGCGGGGCAGGTTGCCCCATTCGTCGCCGAGAATCTGGACGGGGCGCGGAAGTCTTCCGCCGTTGGAATCGGCGACGATTTGGACGGATTCCCAGAGCTGGGAGAGGAATATCGCCGCTATGCAGTTGTATGGCGAGCCCTCGTCGAGCATATGGAGGAATACGGCGCTCTTGGTTTCAAGAACCGCGCGAGGGTCGATGTCGGACCCGGACGTCATCCATGCGACTGGGGCCGACGAGAACGGGCGCAGCGCCACCTTGAGCGTCGAGAGGATGCTTCTGAGCTCGTTGCCGCCCGAGGAGACGAACTGCGAGGCTCTGTTTTTAGCGGGGTGTCTGCTTGGTAGGGCGCGGAAAACGCTCTTGAGTGGCTCGGCCGGGTCGTCACCCTCTGCCTCGGTGCCACGGTCCAGCACCTCGCAGACGGTCGCAAGGTGCTTTGCTTCCTTGGGGCATTCATCGGACATGGAGACCAGCAAGACGAGGGCAGACAGGAGGCCCCGCGCGGATGCGGTCCAGTGCGAGCCCTTGCCGTTCTCGTCATCCTGCACCACGAGCTCCGCAATGGTGTCAGCCGCCTGCTCGGCTTCTTGGTCGCGGCTTTCGGCGTGGAGGTCGATGACCTGCTTGAGCGGGTTGAACCTCTGGCCTCGATAGGGTCGCTGCGTGTCGAGCAGGAGGACGTTGTAGCCGCGTCGGGCCAGCTCGTCACCCGTGAGCTCTATGAGCTCGTTCTTGACGTCGGAGACGACGAGGGTCGCGGGCTCGGAGCCGTTTGCGCCGTCGCCGTACGAGAGCAAATCGATTGAGGGCAGGTAGAGGAAGCGGGACTTGCCAGAGCCAGTGGACCCGGAAACATAGACCATCTTCTTTGGCTCGAAGAGGTAGCAGGGTTTGCCGAGCCATCTGGTGAACCCGTAGACGAACCCGCGTGAAGAGGGGTTAGCCGAGCCGTCCCATGTAATCGAACCTTTCACCGCATCGCGGCCCGTCTTGATGCAAGCATTGCCGAGCACGCCGCCATCGTCGGCACGCGAGTTGAGGGCGCTCGAATAGGCAACGAGGGAGCAGATGCAGAGCGTGAGGAGGAAGGTGAGGACGGTCCCCGTGATATGGGCGATGAATGCGCCCGAGAGCCACCAGCCGAGAACCGTGGCCGCATCGAGCGCAGAGGGGAGGGCTGACGCGTCGGGCATGATCCCGGAGGCAATATCGCCGATAGGGGCGGCAAGGATTGGGCAGACGAGGAATGCAATGAAGACGGATGATATGAGGGCGGTGAACATCTTGCTTTTCATAGCCGCTCCTTTGCTTTCGACAGAAGGGTTGAGAGTTCGGAAGCTGTGCTCGATATCAACTGGACGGCGTTTTCAAGCTGGACGGCCGTTTGCCGGTCGATGCCATAGGCGTTTATGGAGCGCATAGCTTGGTTGAGGTTGTTGCCCTGCCGCTTCATCTCGACGAGCATTTGCCGGAGGGTCGACTCGTCGGCGACCTTGACGGGCTTCTCGCCGATTCGGAGGGCGGCCTCGCGCAAAAACGTTGATGGGGGCATGCCGAAAGAGGAAGAGCGGGCCACGATTTCGGCCCGCTCTCCATCGGTCATACGAACGTTGATATGCGCGGTCCTGCTAGTGCCGCGCATCGCCTAGCCCCTATCGAGGAAGGTAGCGTGGGCTCCGTCGAAGTCGAGCCGAGCTTCGCCTAACGTGCCGTAGCGATTCTTGAGGGCAACGAGCTTGAGCGGGGTGCCGCTCGCGGGGGCCTCAAAAGGGAAGTCGGGTTTTCCGTCATCGTCGGCAAGAAAAAGAACGGAGTCGAAGCTGTACTCGACCGTCGAAGAGCCGCCGAACATGCCGAGGTTGGGCTTGCTCGACTTGCCAGACTTGTAGGACTCGCGCGTGGTCGAGCTCAGGGCGATGACTGGCGAGCCGTAGAGGTTTGATATTTCGCGCAAGCCCTTTACGCACGCTGTGATTGCCAAGCGCTCGTCGATGAACTGCTGTCCCGCCGTGATACCGCAGGCGAGGAGTTGGAGATAGTCGATGAAAACGATAGGGGCCTCGTTGCGCTCACGTGCTATCAGCCCAACGAGGTTCGAGAGTTCAACGGTGTTCAACGGGCCGGTAATACAGAGATTCGGGGCGATACAGCTGCGATACCTGTCGAGAGCAGCCTCGAAGGCCTCGTGCTTGGGATGGTCTGCCGCCGCCGCGTCCGCGACCTCGGAAAGGGCAAGCTTGCCTCCGCTGAGTCGTGCAAGGCTCTTCTCCAAGAGCTTATGCGCGGGAAGCTCGGCGGAGACATAGATTACTGGGTGACTGTCGTTCGCAAGCTTGTCGGCCTCCTGCAAGGCCAAGGTCGTCTTGCCCCTGCCGGGACCGGTGCCGATGGCATAATTGAGCCCGGGATGGACTCCGCCGAGGATGTCGTTAAGGGCCTTGAGCCCGAAGAGGGCGATAGGTTGGTCGCCCCTAAGGGCGCTGAGGTGCTCATCGAGCCTATCGGATTCGAAAACGAGAGGGTTGGGGGCCGGGCACTGCATTACTCGTTCGCCTCTTCACCCAAAGTCCTGAAATAGGCGATGAGGTCTTCTTCCATGACAAAATACTGGTTGGCGATGCGGAAGCAATGGTGCGTCGACTTCATGAGCTTAATGGCGCTCGACTGGCCAATGCCGGTGAGAATCTGAACATCGAGACGGCTCAAGATACGCTTGGGACCAGTGCGACGAAGGTTGATGCCTGCGGAAATGGCGTCAACCTTGGGGTCATCTGCAAGATGCATGATAAACTCCTTGTTTGGGGTGCTCGGCTCCTCTTCGAGGTTTGGCGACTAAGAGAGGGGAGTCGGGTGCCGTTTTTTATTACCAGTCGGAACAAACCTCTTCAAGAAGACTGCTCCATTTGCGACGCAACTCCGGGGTATCCGGGAGTACGTGCTGGTTGCCGCAGTCTGCGGCAGAGGTCGTGACGCTCTCTTCGAGCGCGGAGAAGGCGTCGGCGAGATAGGCGCATGTCGCGTTCAGCTGGCCGATTTCGTCAAAATATTCGATGGCGAAGCGCACGAGCGCCACAACGGGGGCGCGGTTATAGTTGGTGGACGCCTCGTCCATCAGGGCGCGGCCGTACTTCACCGCCCTGTCGGTCTCGTAATCGACAAAGGGGTCTGAGGGATCGCGCGGAACCTTGTGCTCCATAAAGTCAATGACGGAATCAAAGCAGCGGCGAAGGTGCGGCATGTCCATCGCGCTGGTAAAGAGCGCGGTCTCACAACGCCTCTCGTGGATTAGCTCGAAACCGAACTCGACAATGGGCTTATAGCCGCCGTGGGCGACGGTTCCCGTCGCGCCAGTGACGTTCGAACGCAGAACGTCCGAGACGCTCGCAAACAGACCACTACCGCTGTAGACGTCGAGCATCCTGTCCCTCGGAAATGCCGGGGAGGGAAGCACCTCGTCAAAGACAAGGCCGATAATGGCTTTTGACTCATCGGTCGCTCGAAGGTAAGCCTCGTCGGAGACCATCTGTGAGAAGGGGGTCTTGAGGTTTTCGGGTATGCGGATACGCTTCTCGGCCTTCTTCTTATAGACCATTTTATTCACCTCCAATCGTTTGTCTGCAATCATCATACCATCAGACGGCGCATGTAGCCCTAGTAGTAGCCCACCGTATGAAGAGATAGTGAACATCGAGGTAAACTAGCCATTACTTAGATGACAGCAATTCAAAGACTTCTGCTGCGTTTCGGTCATTGGCCCTGATTGCATGGGTGTAGAAATTAGCCGTTGTGCTTGCGGAGGCATGGCCCATTCGCGCCTGAACGGTCTTTAAATCGACGTTGCTCGCCACGAGAGCGGTCGCGGCGGTGTGACGGAGGCCATGGGGAACAAGTCCTGAGTAACCAGTGCCGCGCGTATGAAGCTTGCCGTCTCGCATGAACTGCTTCGTCACATCGCTATAAGTCCCATAGCCGTTATCGACGCAGAAGTCCCTAAACCATCGAGAGTAGTTGTGCCCGCTTGGTCTGGTGACGCTTATGCTGCGGAAACCGTCGGCATCCTTTCCAACGCTGAATGCGTGGACGATGGGGTCGGTATCCTTTTGTTCCAACCCGCGACGTCTGAATATGTCGCGCTGCATAGTCTTCCACTTGTCTAAATACTCGGTCAGAGCTTTGTCTATGGAGAGAATGCGTCTGCTCATCTCCGATTTCGGGGGCCTCAAGGTCTTGTCGCTGGTGTACTGCCGGACGATTCGGAGCTCCATGGCTTCGGGGTCGTAATCGAGCCAGCTGAGCCCTAAAGCCTCGCCTTTCCTCAGCCCGAGGTGAAATATAAGCATGGTGCAGACGGTCATGGGCCCCATCGGCTCGGAAAGCAAGCACTCAGTGAATCTTGGGAGCTCATCGGGAGGGAGAAAGTTTCGTGCTCGCAGGTCCGGTTTCGGCAGCTTTATGCCGATGCAAGGATTGCGGCCAATCAGTTCGTTCTCAAGGGCATCTTGCATGACCTGCTTAAGCTTGACGTGAATGCGACGGATCTCGGCGTCGGTGAACCTTCCATTTGAACGGGCCTCAGCGTAGGCGCGTTTAACATCGTCGGGCCTCAGGTCGGCTAGGGGCACGTCTTCGAACAGTTCGCGTATGTGTCGCACGTCGTATCCCTCTCGCTCATATGAGAGAGGGGAGCCGAATGAGCTCTCTCGGAGCACGTGGAAGGATTCGGCATATGCCGCTACGGTGCTCGGAGCATCTCTAGATGGTTCATAGCTCTCAAGTTCCTCGCGGTACTCGTTGAGAGCGTTTGCGACTTCGCTAGGCCAGTTCTTCGGGTTCTTGCTCTTGCAATGGATGGTCCTCTTGGGTGTTTTGAGATACTTAACTTTGCTGCCGTTCTTTCCGGAGTTCGGGTCTCTCCCAAGAGAGAAGTAAATCTTGAATGAGCCGGGCTTTCCCTTGATGGGCTCAGATGTTCCCTTTGCGGTTGGTTTGATTCTGGTTTCCAAAAGTGTCCTCCAAGGGGATTACGTTAGGCTCGGGGCCGGGGCTTTGAGGGCCTCGGCCCCGAGCCTAACGTAAACTTTTCACCCCTGCAAGCCGTAAACGCAACTGCTAGGGGTGAAAAAGAGGTGAAATAGAATTCTAATAAGAACCAGCAGAAACTCAAAAACAGCTAATCTACCTGCGAATATATATAATAGGGCAAAATTGCATTTGCCCAGGTAAGGTAAATGACCATGACCTCCTAAAGCGGGTGTCGACGGTTCGAATCCGCCCGGGGGCACCAGAAGATTATGACGGCGTCGCGAGAGCGGCGCCGTTTTTGGTTTGTGGGGGCCGTCGGCGGATTCGAGCCGTCGACACCCGCGTCACCAATTTCCCCGCGGGGGGAGTTTTCGAATCCGCCCGGGGGCACCAGAGGAATATCGAGCCCGGTACCGCTACGGTGCCGGGCTCTTCTGGTTTAAGGCATGCCGTAGTATTCGCTGCTTCAGATAAAGAAAGCGCCCGCTTGCTGAGGGAGCAAGCGGGCGCCTGTGAGCGAATATGTTTGCGGCGAAAGCCGCGATGAGCGGTGGGGTGGCGACTAGTTGGTCGTACCGGAATCGTCGCCCGTGCTCGTGCCCGAGCCCGAGCCCGAACCAGAAAGTGCGACCGTCAGCGTAATCGTGCTGTCGGTGGACTGCTTTCCAGTGGGGGAGACGCCCGTAACGGTGGCATCCTCGTTACCGCTTACGGGATTGCCGTTCTGGTCACAGAAGCCAATGTTATAGAAACCGGCGTTGTTGAGCGCGGTAACGGCGGCGGAAATGCTCTTGCCGTACAGGTTG
>DBFAHJ010000236.1:0-3134 GCA_048227095.1 Collinsella aerofaciens
TCCGCCTTCTGTGCCTGCATGGGCAAACACCTTTCTTTTGTATCGCGTCATAGGTAGTGGACATTATACGGCACAAAGCAGCAACGCGGCGGCGCGCCTGACCGAACGAGGGTATGGGGACTCGTTCGGCCAGACGCGCCGCCGCGGACGAAGCGGACAAGCGGCGATGCGCTTTGGCCTACCTACTCCCCCGCCACGCTCGCGCGCAGCTTGGCGGCGATGGGCTCGGATGCCAGCAGGAACACGAGCATGACCACGGAGCACGCCAGGCACACGATCCAGGTGCTCGCAAAGGAGCCCGAGACGGCAAAGAGCACATAGACCTGCCAAAGCTCACCCACAAAGCTCATGCCCGCGAGCACCGTCGAGGTGGCGATAACGGTAAGCGAGCCCAATACGCGGCCACTCACCTTATCGGCAACATGGCCGATAACGAGCGAACCCACGACACTCACCACGGTGGAGATGGCATTGGAGATGTTGTACTGCGCAAGGGAAATGCCCAGGTCGCTGACGATCAGCGGCTGGAACAGGCTCATGCAGTTGACGAAAATCGTGTAGCACGTGGCCATGATCACGAAGCCGGAGGTCACAACGAGCCAGCCGGGGAAGAACTTACGCTGCTGGGACATACTGCTCCTTATTTAACAAACGAATAGCCGGCGCCGGGCGCCGGTAGTGCCCAAGATTGCCTTGAAAGACAAGGGCATAGGCCTTACGGCCATGCCCGCAGGCTTGAAAGGCAAGGTTGGGTGCTACCGGTGGTCGGCGATATAGCCCAAAGCGACGGCGGTATAGGCCGCGGCACCGAGGGGAAGCTCGGCATCGTTAAAACGTGCCTTGGGATGGTGCTGGGCAAAGTGTTCGTCCGTGTCGGTTACGGCCGCGCCCACGGTAAAGTACGCACTCGGAATCTCGCTCGAGATAAGCGCGAAGTCTTCACTCGCCATGGCATGGAAAAGCGGCAAGAAAGCCGCCTTGGGCAGCACTGCGCCCACGTAGCCAAGCGACGCCTGGGTCATATCGCTGTCGAGTACAAGCGGCGGAACATCCGAAAGCGTCTCGATGGTCGCCGGCGTACGATATGTTGTGGCAACACCGTTAACGACCTCCGCGATGCGGGTCTTGAGGTGCTCCATGAGCTCAACATCAAAGCCGCGCAGCGTTCCCTCGAGCACGCAGGTGTCGGGGATGACGTTGGCCGCCAGGCCGCCAGCGAACTTACCAACGGTAAGTGCGACCTCCTTGGCGGCCGGCACCTCGCGAGCGATGAGCTCCTGAAGCGCCAGGTGCACATGGACGCCGGTCGTGATGGGGTCGATGCAGATCTCGGGGCTCGAGCCATGGCCGCCCTTGCCCTGGAGCGTGATGCGGAAACCGTACACGCCCGAAAGCGCTGGACTGCCGTAGAGCACCAGGCCAAGCGGCGACTGGCTGTTGACATGCATGGCAAAGGCCGCCTGAGGGCGCGGGTTCTGCAGCAGACCGTCGGCGATGGCGGCGCGGGCGCCCTCGAAGGTCTCCTCGCCCGGCTGGAACAGCAGTTTGACGGTGGCATTGGCGTCGACGAGCTCGGCCTCGCGGGCCTTGAGCAGGCGCGCCGCACCAAGCAGCGCCGTCGCGTGCATATCGTGACCGCAAGCATGCATGCAGCCATTGGTGGATGCAAAGGGCTCGCCGGATTCCTCGACAACGGGCAGGGCATCCATATCGCCTCGGAGCATGACGACCGTTCCGGCCTGCTCGTCCTTGCGCGTGCCATTGCCCTGAGCGGCCGCGGCCGCACCGGCACCGATCAGGCCAACGACGCAGGAACCGTCGACGAGCGTGGTATGGGGGATGTCCATCTCGTCCAGACGTGCCTGGATATAGGCAGACGTCTGCGGAAGATTGTTACCGAGCTCGGGCATCTGGTGTAGATCGTGTCGCCACGCAGCGAGCTCGTCTGCAAAAGCCTGAGCTTCTGCGACAAGACCGTCACCGATAGCGGTCTGCGCCGCTGTGGTAGCCTGAGGCGCTGGTTGCGGTTGAAAATCGGACAGAGCTGGTACCATAGATGCCCTCCAGTAACGTTTTTGCAGCACGCACTTTGATAGCGTAAAGTGCAAGGCACAACTGTAAGGGCATGACATAAAAAATGCCGCCCTGGGAGGGCGGCGCAACAAGTTGTTTACAATTGCGGGTGTGATTTTCGGCGCAAGAAATCGAAATGCGTCTCGCTCAAGATAATCGAAAGAAAGATGAGCACGAAGCCGGCGAGCAGGCGCGAGGTGAGCGCCTCCCCCATCAGCAGCACCGAGAACAGCACGCCCGAGGGGGACTCCATCGAAAGAAGCAGTGAGCCCGTCGAGGCCGGGACGTGCGCCAAGCCGACGTTTTGGATGAGCAGCGCCACGCACGTGCAGCCCACCGAGAGGAAGGCCATCACGCCGATAAAGCTCGGCGTCCACACGGACGCGGGCGCTTGGGTCTCGAACAACAGCGACGAGATCAGGCTCAAGACGCCATTGCCCACAAACATCCAAAACGTGATGACGTTGATGTCCATCTTGCGACCGTACTTGGCGGTCACCGCCATCTGGATGGCAAAGAAGACCGCGCCGCCCAGCGTAATGGCATCGCCGGCATTGAACTCGACGCTATCGAGCGCCACCAAGCCAATGCCCGCCAGGCACAGCAACGCGGCGCCCAAGTTGTAACGGGTAAGCTTTTCGCCGCTCAGGAAATAGCTCGCAAAGGGCACGAGGATGCAGTACGTACCCGTCAAAAACGCGTTCTTGCCCGCCGTGGTCTGAGCCAGACCGACCGTCTGCAGGGCGTAGGCGGCCCACATAAGTGTGCCCATGCCAAGTCCGACGATCAGGTTGCGGGCGTTGAGGTGCGCGATGATGCGCTTGTGGAAGATGGCGAACATAACCAGCGAAGCCGGAAGAAAACGAATATAGAGCAGTTCGAACACCGGAATGGTGTCGAGCGCATCCTTCATGGTGGTGAAGGAATAGCCCCAGATGACCGCCACCGATAGCAGCAAGACCTTCCAGAAGAACGGGGAACGCGCGCCGGCGCCGCGGGAGGTGCCGCCGGCGCCCAGGTCCTCCCGTGCGACAGGGCTATCGGGCATGTTTTCGATTTCG